>CAZJYH010000391.1:1058-5097 GCA_964549365.1 uncultured Alphaproteobacteria bacterium | reverse complement strand
GCACGCGGCGCGCGTCGATGATCGACCAGAGCGAGTCCGACGCATCGCTCTGCGTGGTGCGTGCACCGGCGCCCCAGAGATTCGCCTTGCGCCCGCCGCTCGCCGCCACGCGCATTCCGTCCGGGCTGAAGGCCATCCACGACATCTGCATATCCCACGGATACTCCGCAACCAGCGTCGCGGTGCCCGCGTTCCAGAGCGCCATGCTCGCCTCACGCACGGCGATGCGCGAGCCGTCGGGGCTGTAGACCGCGAAGCCGACGGATGATCGTGCCGCGTCCGGGCTCTCCTCCAGCCGCCGCAGTTCCTCCCCCGATGCCACATCGTAGATGATGGGGGGGATCTCTACTCCCGCCCAAACGAGCAGGTTGGTGCCGTCGGGGGAGAAGATCGCGCGCACGCCGCGTAGGCGCGAGATCGGCGGATCGACCGGCGGTGTGCGCCTGCGTCCGCGGTCACTGAGCGGCGAGCGGGTGCTCGGCGTGATCGTATGGACGGTCGCGCCCGTGGCCGCGTCCCATATGCGCACGCGTCCGTCACGACCCGTCGAGGCCACCAGCTTCGAGTCCGGACTGAAGGCCACGCTCGTGACGTCGTCCTTGTGTTCGGTGAATGTGGTGATCGCGCGTCCCGTAGCCGCATCCCAGACGCGCGCCGTCGAGTCGCGGCCGCCGGTGGCCACCAGTCGCCCGTCCGGGCTGAACGTTGCGGCATCCGTCCATTCGCGATGCCCGGCCAGCGTTGCCGTCCTGCGCCCGGTGTTCGGGTCCCAGATCGTCGGTTGTTTGTCGGAGCGGAGCAACACGCGCGCGCCGTCGGCGGAGAAGATCGCATCCGGCGTGATGCTGCCGTCCATCTGGCCGCCGTCGACGTCCGGCTTGTTGAAAAGCTTGCCGTCGAGCTTGCGCAGCAGCCGTCCGCTCGCGACGTCCCAGATGCCGATGTCGGCCCCGTCGGCGGCCGTCAGCACCGTTCGTCCGTTCGGGCTGAACTCCGCGTAGTACACCCTGCGCGGTCGTCCACCGTTGGTTCCCGTCGAGACCACCAGTGTGTTGAGCAATCGACCCGTGCGCGCGTCCCAGATCTTCGCGGTCCCGTCCCAGCTTGCCGTCACCGCGCGCGATCCGTCGCGCGAGAAGTTCGTGGACATCACGTAGTCCGCATGCCCCACCAGCGCCGTCACATTCGAGTCGCGCGGGCCTACGCGCGCAAGCTGTGCAACGCGTGCAAGGCAGCGATCGCTCGGCGTGGCGGGAACCGTCCACCGATAGCTGCCGCCGGCGGCGCGTTCTGCGACGGTTGCCCAGGTGCCGCCGTTGTCGGTGCTGTATTCGAGGCGGACCGTGTCGCGCGGGAGCACCCCTTCCCACCGCAGCGTCGTCTCCTCCCCCACGGCGAAGCGTTCGCCGCCGTTGGGGGCGAGCAGCTTGATCGTCGGCGTAATGGGGGCGCCCGATCCGCCGGCGGCGGTGATCGACGGGGAGAAGCACGCGTCCGATCGGATCATCCATCGCGCGAAGGTGTAGACCGTATCGGTCGGAGCGTAGCGAACCTTCAGCGTCCGGTGCTCGCCCGGGGCCAGCGTGAACGGCGCGCCGGGCGCGTCGAGCGTGAACGGCCCGCCCGGGGCGGAGGGTTCGAACCGCTCCACGCGCACCGCTCGACCGGCGGCGGTGATCGTCAGCGACAGCTCCTTCGTCGTGCCGGGGCGCACGATGTCGAACGCCAGCCCCGCCGGTTCCACGGTGATCATCGGGATCGACGCTCTCGGCGCCTTGTACTCGAACGTGCCGCTGAGCCCGCGCGAGGGGACGGCGAGCTCCACCTTGCGCGCCGTGCCGCAGGCCGGCTCGCCCCGCCACGTGAGCCTGCACGGCTTCACGCCGAGCGACCGGTTGAGGATGGTCTGATAGATGGTGCGCGCCTGATCGACCGTGGTGACGTTCTCGTAGTATTCGCCGCCGGTGCGCGTCGCGATGGTCTTCAGCACCGCCGGCGCGGGCATGCCGAGCGTGACGCAGAAGATCACGGCGTCCGCCTCCTGCGCGGCCGCGAGGATCGCCTTCTCGTCGCCTCCGCCGAGCCCGTCGGTGAGGAACACCACCACGTGGCGGCCGGCCCCGTCCTTCACCATCGAAAGCCCGCCGGCCGGCATGCCGGTCAGCCCGGCCGTGTAGTTGGTGCCGCCGCTCGGGCGCAGCTTGTCGACAGCGGCGTAGAGCAGGCGGCGATCGGCCGTGAAGTCCTGACTGATCAGGCCGCGGTCGTCGAACGTGGTGACCGCGCAGTCCGAACCGTCGAGCGGCAGCCCGTCGACCCAGGCCCGCGCCGCCGCCCGCGCCAGCTCGATGTTCGGCGTGGTCCCCGCGCCCGGCGAGGACATCGATCCCGATACGTCGATCGTCAGCACCGACGAAACGGCCCCGGTCGGTTCGGTCGATGGGCACTCCAGCCGCAGGACCTCGCGCGCCTGGCCGTTCTCGACCACCGTCACGTCCGACTTCGACGCCGCGACCGCACGCCCGTTCGCGTCGAGAAAGTACGCCTCCGCCGTCACTTCGGGGAAGCGGGTACTGTCGATGCCGATGACGGTGATGCGTTGGGCGTTGGCGGTGGGTGCGGCGATCGTGAGCCCGAGAAGCGAGAGAACGATCGGGAGCAGGCCGGTGCGTGATCGAAGCATTGCGTTCGCGGATTTGTAGCGATTGTTGGGAGCGTTCCAACCTGGGCGGTGCAAAGATGCGCACCAACGGCGATATTGCACAGCGTTTACGGGCCCGCCGCGGGGATGATCTGCCATGGATGACATTACTACCTTATCGATTCTTGCTCGCCTGGAGGGGGGCGATCGTCGCTCGATCGGCCGTTCGGCCGAGGTCGTGCGCGAGGTGCTGGCACGCCCGGAGTTGTTCGGCGCGCTCGTGAGCGGGCTGGAGTCCGGCAACGATCTGGTGCGCATGCGCGCGGCCGATGCGATCGAGAAGATCACGGCGATCCATCCGGAGTATCTCGCTCCGCACAAACACGTGCTGCTCAATCTGGCCTCGGAGGCTACGCAGCAGGAGGTGCGTTGGCACATGGCGCAGATCGTGCCGCGCATGCACCTGACCGCGCGTGAACGGGAACGGATGGCGACGCTGTTCACGGAGTATCTCGCCGATGCCAGCAGCATCGTGCGGGCGTGCGGCATGGAGGCGCTTGTGGAGTTGTCGGAGGCGGAGCCGACGCTGCGCGCGCGTGTTCTCCCGATCGTCGAGGAGTTGACCGCGAGCGGCACGCCGGCGATGCGTGCACGTGGGCGCCGGCTGCTGGCACGGATTGCGAAACATGGCGACGGGCGGAACGAGGCTCCCGCCGCCGTGGAGCGGAGCGTGCCATGATCACATTGCTGCATGATCCATCGTCCGGCACGGGCGCCGCACATCCGACGCCGAGTTTCATCCTGCACGAGACCGGAGCGCGGCAGTATCATTGGAATGGAGAGGGATTGTTCTCGGTGAAGATGTTCCTCGGCGGCACCGCGCACTACGATGTGGGCACCGGATGTGTGGCCGTGGACGACGAGCGCTACCTGCTGCTGAACCACGGCCGGTCTTATGCGATCACCGTCGACTCCGCGCAGCCGCTCGAATCCTTCTGCGTCTTCTTCGAGCCGGGTCTCATGCGCGGGGCACTCCGCGCAGCGGGCGCAACAACTGCTTCGCTGCTCGACGATCCGACGCATGGTCACGATGCGGCGTTCGGGCACGATCGCGAGCCCGCCTTCTTCGAGCGCACGTATCGCCACGATGATCTCGTCAGCCCCGTTCTGTGGGCGATGCGCGACGCTCACGCCCGCGATCGCCGCGACGTCCCGGCGCTCCGCCAGCTGCTGCACACGCTGGCCGACCGGCTCGTGGCCGTGCACGCCCGCGCCCGCGCCGAGGCGGACCGGTTGGACGCGCTGCGCCCGGCCACCCGGTACGAGCTGTACCGCAGGCTGCATCGAGCGCGCGACTTCGCCGAGGCGATGCACGCGAGGCACGTGACGCTCGACGAG
>CAZJYH010000391.1:0-1036 GCA_964549365.1 uncultured Alphaproteobacteria bacterium | reverse complement strand
TCATCTGTTGCGGACGTTCCGGCAGGCGTTCGGCCTCACACCGAACGCATATCTGACGCGGATTCGGCTCGATCGCGCGCGGCGGTTGATCGAGACGACGACGTTGACGATCGGCGAGATCGTGATGCTGGTTGGATACGAAAGCGTCGGGACGTTCTCGTCGAGGTTCCGTCGCGCGTTCGGCGTGGCGCCGGCGCGGCTCCGCCGCGGCTCCGCCGACAGAGAAGTGATAAAGGTGATATCGAAGAACCGGGGCGCGATCGATTGCCGTAGCATGCATGGGCCGGCTTGTGTGAGCGCGGTGCAACGTTCGGATCAACGAACCTGGAGCGGAACGATGGAGAACATGGAGACATTTTTCGCGGCGGTGAAGGCGGGCGACGTGCCGCGGGCCACCGCGCTGCTCGACGCCGAGCCCGCGCTTGCCGATGCACGCGATGCGACCGGACTGACGGCGGTGATGATCGCCACGTATCATGGTTGGAGGGATCTGACCGCGCGGCTCGCGGAGCATCGCTCGGCGCTCGACATCTTCGAGGCCGCCGCCCTCGGCGCCCGCGATCACGCCTCGGCGCTGCTCGACGTCGATCCCGCGCTCGTCGACGCTCATGCCGCCGACGGCCACTCGCCGCTCGGGCTGGCGTGCTTCTTCGGTCACCCGGCGACCGCCGCGCTGCTGCTGGAGCGCGGGGCCGAGGTCGAGCGGGCCTCGCGCGGGACCATACGCGTCCGGCCGGTTCACGCGGCCGCTGCCGGCTCCGACCCCGAAGCGGCGCGGGAGATCGTGCGGCTGTTGATCGCGCACGGCGCCGATGTCAACATTCCGCAGGACGGTGGTTGGACGCCGCTGCATCAGGCGGCGTCCGCCGGCAACCTGCCGCTGGTTGAGCTGCTGCTCGATGCCGGCGCCGACCTTCACGCACGCGCCGCCGACGGGAGCACGCCGCTGGACACGGCGGCCGAGCGGTCGCACGACGCAGTTGTGGTGCTGCTTCGCGCGCGCGAAGCGGCGCCGGGCCTTTAGCTTGTCCGCCGG
>CAZJYH010000390.1:0-5118 GCA_964549365.1 uncultured Alphaproteobacteria bacterium | reverse complement strand
GATATCGCCGCTGATCGCGTTGATGAAGGATCAGGTAGATGCGTTGGCCAAATGCGGCGTCCGCGCAACCACCATCAACTCCACGCTCGATTTCGGGACGTTGCGTCAGCGGATGACCGACATCCGCTACGGCATGTACCGGCTGGTGTATGTTGCTCCGGAACGATTCGAGAGCCCGATGTTTCTGGAGCTGATCGGCCAGTTGGAGATCGGGCTGCTGGCGATCGACGAGGCGCATTGCATCTCAGAGTGGGGGCATGATTTCCGGCCGAGCTACCTTCGCCTGCGTGAGGCCGCGCAGGCGCTCAACCGCCCGCCGATCATCGCACTGACGGCCACGGCCACGCCCTACGTTCAAGAGGACATCATCAACCAGTTGGGCCTGGTGAACCCGTGCCGCTTCGTGCGCGGGTTCGACCGGCCGAACCTGAGCTTCGGCGCCGTGAATTCGGTGGACAAGGAGGCCGATCTGCGCGCCATCATGCGCACCGAAACGCAGAACGACGGATCGGCGGTGATCTATTGCGGAACACGCCGAAACGTCGAGCAGGTGGGCACGATGCTTCACGCGGAGAATCTCCCCGTGACGATCTATCATGCAGGCATGCAGGACAAGGACCGCCGGGCGGCGCAGGACGCGTTCATCAACGGGCGGGTCAAGGCGATTGTTGCGACGAACGCGTTCGGCATGGGGATCGACAAGTCCAACGTTCGGCATGTGATTCATTACGACATGCCGGGTTCGATCGAGGCATACTACCAGGAGGCAGGGCGCGCCGGACGCGACGGTGCCGAGAGTACATGCACGCTGCTGTACAACCCCCGCGATCGGCGACTGCAGGAGTTCTTCATCCGCTCAGGCTTCCCCGATCGCTCGCAAATCGAGGCGGTGTACGATTCGCTTTGGGACATGGTGCATGTCGGCATCGGCAATCGATACGAGGGAGTGTTCGTTCCGGATGAGAAGGAACTCGCCGCCCGTTCGCGGCAACATCCGGCAACGCTGCAGAGCCTTCTGGCAACGCTCGAGAAGAACGGCATCCTGCGCAAGGTGAAGGCCGAACGTCTGGGCATCGTCCGGATCCTGGCCGGCAGCAACGAAGTGCAGGAGTACTATCGGCGCACTCGTGATCCTGATCGCCAGAAGACGATCATGGCGCTGCTGCGGACGCTCGGCGGAGCGGCGCTCGGGCAACAGACGATGTTCAACCCGGAGGACGTAGCGTCGAAGCACGGCCTGAGCGTTGAAGCGCTCGACAAGAATCTGCGAGCGCTGATGATGGGCGGGCTGCTCGTCTACACCCCCCCCACACCCGGGACCGGCTATCAGTTCCTGACCGAGAGGCTATCTACCCGCCGGCTTCTTGTCGATGAACGCGCGCTTGACCAGGGACGCGAACGTGCACTGCTGAAGCTGGACGCGGTGGAACGCTACATCCGAACGAGCGCGTGCCGTCGTGATTTCATCCTCGAATATTTCTGCGCCGAACCTACACCAACGCCGTGCGGGCACTGCGACAACTGCCGACATCGCGCCGCCGGCACTCTTCCGGCGGCATTCGAACAACCGGCAGCCGCACGCCCGGCCGCCGACCCCAAGGCCCCGCGCACCGTGCGCGCCACGGAGTTGCTGCTGGCCGCAGCCTTCGAATTGCGCGGACGGTACGGCAAAATGACGCTGGTGGACGTGCTGCGCGGCGAACGCAATACCACCATCGAGCGGTTCGGGCTGTGGGGATACCCACGCTATGCCGAGCTGCGCGACTACGATCGCGGCGAGCTGGCTCACATCGCCGATCGTCTGATCGCCGAACGCATGCTCGAGAGTTCCGCCTCGTTGAAGCCGACGGTTCGCATCACCGCGAAGGGGCGTGACGCGATATCGCACCTCACGCTCCGCGTCTACGACCCGCCGCAGCGCGAGCTCGAGCGTTCCAACAATCCGGACATGCTGAAGCAACTGCGGCTGCTGCGCGGACGGATCGCCGAACGCGACGGCCTCGCTCCGGAGTCCGTCTGCCCGGAGATCGTGATGGTGCGGATCTCGAACGCACTGCCGGTCACCCGGCCGGACTTCATGATCGTGACCGGCACGTCGGAGGAGATCTACAACCGATGCGGCTCATCGTTCACCGCGTTGATCGAATCGCTGCTCGGTGCCGAGGAATGGGCCGGCGAACATGCCGGCCTGCCGGATCGCCTGCGCCGCACGTTCAAGCTGATCCGCGACGGGTACAATCTTGCGGAGATCGCCCACGAGTCGGCGCTGCAGCCATCGACGATCAGCAATCATGTCGAGGAACTGCTGAAGCTGGGCGTCGCGTTCGATATCGAACGGTTCGTGCCGAAGGGGATCTTGAAATCGGTGGCGGAGGAATTGGCGCGCCGTCCGCATGCCACGCTTCGTGAGCTGCGCGCGCTGGTGGGCGGGGTAGACTACCCGGAGCTGCGTATCGCGGCCGCGTGGGTTCGCTTCGCGCCGGACCGTGAAACGCAACTCCCCTGATGCTCCGGTCGTAGCGGCCCGCAATGCCGCGTACGTCTTGCCGCATACGTCTCCGCGCGTCGGCCATGCCCGCAGCCGACGCCCTTGTCTGTTTCAATCATCTATGTGAACTTGAGCCATGAGCAAGCTCGCAACATTGGAGCAGCCGCACGTATTTCCTCCGCGCCGCTTTCTGTTGACCATCTGGATCTTCACGGGCGTGGTTGCGTTGTACGGTATCATCGCGACTCCAGGATTCACCTTCGCCATCTACGCGTGGATGATCATCGTGGCCATATCGCTGTGGCAATTGTGGACGCTGCGCTGGGTGGTGCTCGATGCACAGGGCATCTCGGTGCGGAACGTCTTCCGACAGGGACGGTCGTTGCGCTGGGAGGAGATCACCAACTTTCAGGAACAGGAGCTGCAGCTGAACAAAGGGACCTACTCCGTTCTCCGGCTTTCCAACGAAGGAGCCGGCGGCGACGCACCCAGAACCCGCATCGTGCTCACGCACGACCAGGTCAATTTCCCGATGCTCCGCGATCTGGTCCGCGAGGCCATGGCGAAGTAACCGCTCGCCGCCGTCATCACCGTTCTCCCTCCATCCATCGACAATACTCCTCGTACCGTATGTGCGTGATCGCCGTTCCGGGCACGTAGTCATGCATTGCCCATATCTCGCACAGTGCATCCCATCTCGTCGTGCGTGCCGCGGCCGCAAGGTTGATCCGCATCAACGTGCTCTTCGTGTACGGACGTTTCGCATCGCTGAATACGAGCGCGCCCAGCAGGCTTCGCACCGATCGATGATGCAGCAGCGTTGCGGTGAACAACGCGTCGGCATACGTTTCGAAGCCGAGCACATAACACGTGTCGTCGAACATCACGGGGCGCCCGTCGATCGGCGGCACAAAGGCAACGCGCAGCGCCTTGTAAAGTCCGGAGACGGCCACTTTATAGGGACGGAACGAATACTCGCCGACGCCGAAAATCGCGAACTCGGGGGCCGAGCGGTACACCTTGGAGCGTCGGCCTGCAAAGCGCTCGTGATGCCGCCGAAGATATCTCCAGAGCTTCGGCGCAGACTGTTCCAGCGCGTCGGTGGCATCACCGATGTGCCGTTGCGGAACGATCAGCGCTCGATCGGTACGCTCCACGCAGAACCGCGCAAGGCTGCTGCTCTTCATCAACGGGAAGACGTACTCGGTCTCCACGTCCACCGGCTCGCCGTCACCATTGCGAAGCACGTCACCATCGCGCCGCAGCTCCATCACGCTCGCGCAATCGTGCTTGATCCCCTGGCGCCATTCGAGCGGCGATTCCCCATCGAGCGCGGCACAGTCGTCATACGCGGCCACATCGGCAACAAAACGGTCGCGGTGCCAACCGAACACGCGCGTCACGGCGCTTGGATCACCGAGCCCGGCAACACGGCACTGGTCCGGACCACGACGCTCGCCGAGACCGATCACCAACAGGCTGGCGTCCACGGCGACACCAAACTCACGGCCGGCATCGATCGCGTACATCGCCACGTCGCGCACGCGCCACGCACGGCGCGGAAGCATCTCCACGATCCGACGAATCACCACGTTCTTGCAGAGCATCGCCAACATGCCGGCGCGATGGGAGAAGAGATCGAGCATGCGACAGATCACGGCCTCGGCCAGGTCGAAGTTGCTCCGCCCGGTCAATGCCTCCATCCCGCGCCGGCCGTCCTGATTCCACTTCACCGCCTGCGTTCGCGCCCCCATCCGACCCAGCTCGGCGCTTGTGATCCATGGCGGATTGCCGAGAATCAGAAGCTCTCCATCGTCGAGGTCCGGATCGAACGAATGCGTGAACATGTCATCGTGGTGCACTTCTACGCGACGAGCGCTTCGATCAGACATCGACCACGAGGCCTGCGCCGAATGAAGGGTGCGTACCCGGGCGGCAAGCACGTGATGCCGCTGCAGTTCGACACCGTACACACACTCGGATTCCTCGAACCACTCGAGCGCCGCGCACAGGAAGGAGCCGCTGCCGCAGGTCGGCTCGATCACCACGCGCGGCCGGGCGCCCATGCCGCGCACGAGAGCGCAGACCGAGTCGGCCAGCCGCGCATCGGTCTGAACATCACCGTGCTCGCGCTCGAGTCGGCGGGCCGCGGCCCGGGCATCGCTCGGCACAGCCGTCGTTACGGCGTCGAGTCCCGATAGGAATGCACGCATCTCCTCGACATCGGCCGGGTCGCCGAAGAAGCGGCGGACACCGCACCAGCGTTCGATCGCGTCGTTGATCGCGGCGGGCGTGATGCAGCGCTCGATCAAGCCGGACAATACAATCTCCGGCGGCGACGCCGCAGCGATCGGTGCTCCCTCATCTCCCGTCATGAACTCTCCGGAGAATACCATGACGCAATAACGCGCCGTTGACGGGCGCCCGCAACAGGAATCCGCGCGTTCGAAACGGCGAGGGAGCCGCACCGAAGCGCCGCCCCCTCGTGATAGTTGTTGTCGTGCCCGCGTCGTCTAATCGCAGCCCTTCACCACGCGCATCGCGATGCGCCGATTCTGCTTCCTGATCCCCTCAATACGCGTCGGGTCCATGTTCTTCGCCTCGGCCGACTTGGGATCCGGTTCGGCAAC
>CAZJYH010000389.1:0-5123 GCA_964549365.1 uncultured Alphaproteobacteria bacterium | reverse complement strand
TCAGTCGGTCGGCGGCTCCGACGCTTCGGCGAACGTCGACGAACGAGGACGCCAACTCGACGAAAGCCTGACGGCGCTGAATTTCGATGTTGCCGGGATGCTGACGGCGCGATACGGTGATACGGTCGTGCCCGCCGTGCTGGCCGCCGCCGAGGGACCGGCAGGGGGCGGAGGACGAAATCTCACGCTCCTGTTTCCGCGCATCGCGGGGCGGTGGCACCCGCACGACACGCTTCGTGTGACGTTCAATGACGGAATTCTCGGTTCCGGATCACATGTCTTCGAATATCTGACGGATGACCTGATCAATGCTCCGACGCTCCATTAATCACAGCCTTTCCGGACGGATCATGCGAAACCGTTTTCGGACATACACGGCGCTCACGCTTGCCCTGGCCCTGGTGCTGCAGCCCATCTGGCCGGTGGCGTCCGTTTTTGCGTTGACGAGCGGACCGGCGCAGCCCGACTTTGCGCATTTCGAGACCGTGGGCACCGGCGGAATGGTGAACCCGCTGACCGGTCAGTTCAGCTACAACCTTCCGGTGCTGAACGTGCCGGGGCCGAACGGGAGCGGCTATTCGCTTTCGCTCTCGTATCAATCCGGCGCTTCACCGGAGGACGAAGCGTCGTGGGTGGGCTACGGCTGGACGCTCAGCCCCGGGGCGATCACCCGCAACAAGCGGGGATTTCCCGACGATTACGACGGCGACAAGGTGCGGTATTGGAACCGGACCGGGAGCAACTGGACGCTCACCGCGGGAATGAGTGCCGGGGCCGAAGCCTTCGGGTGGGATGTGCCGGTCGGGCTTTCGACGCAGATCAGCTACAACAATCACAAGGGCTTCGGGTATTACGCCGGGGCGTCCGCCGTGGTGCGTGGGATCGGTTCGCTGTCCCTTGGCATCTCCGACGCGGGCGTGAATTTCAGCCCGCGGATCAACCCCGCGGAATTGCTCAGCGCCCACGAGCTTGCCAACACCAACGATGTCGACAAGACCACGCTGGTTTCGACCGAACCGGCCGGCGCGAGCGCGACGATCGACATGGCGTGGTCCACGCTGCAGGGATTCGTCGGGCGTTCGTTCGCGAACGATGTCCGCGCCACGAACATCCATCCGTTCGTCGGCGTCGTCGTGAAAATGAGCGGGTCGATCCTTTCGCCGCTGGTGGCGCCGGCGCCGAACGGTCCAACTATCGGAATATCCGGAACGTTCGCCCATCAGGTGCCGGCCGACGGCGGGCTTGCCGTGCGGGATGCCTTCGGCTACATGTACTCCGCGAACGCCGGCTCGGATGGGATGATGGATTATTACGTCGAGCGTGATGATCCCTATACGCGACGCGATCAGTTTCTCAACGTCCCCTTCAGCAACGCGGATTATTTCTCCGTGAGCGGCCAGGGGATCGGCGGGGGATTTCGGATATACAACAAGAAGCCGGGACAATTCCGCCCGTATCCCGTGCACAGCAGCACCACGACCACCACCGTCGAGTTTCAGCCGCACGCGGGACCGCTCAATCTCGGGCTCGGCTTCGACCCGGCCGTGGCATATTCCTGGATGGACGTTCGCCCGTGGATCAGCACGGATGGGCGCTACGCGTTCGCCGGGGCCGCCGACGGCGACGAGCCCTGGTTCTTCCGGATGAACAACGATCGCGGCGGGGGCCTGCTGTACGCCGATGACGACGCTCCCGTCCGTGGCACGGCGGAACCCGATCTCTTCATTCCCGGCCTTCGCGGTTATGATGTCGGCATCTCCGAGGCCGGCATGCACGCGCTCAACAACGGCAGACGGAGCGGACGCGCGCTGCATGTGGGCTATTCAACAAATGCCGAGCTGATCAACTCGACTGTGGTCGACGAGGGGATCTATCCGAATTTTCAGGCGCACGACAACGAGGATCGCAGCCGCGCCCGTTATCAAAGCGCGCTGAAACGTATCGCCGAGTTCGGGTTGACCACCGCCGAGGGGATGAAATATGTCTACGGCCTGCCGGTGCTGGCCCGCGCGGAGAAGAACCTGCAATACGGGCTCACCCCCGACAATCTCCTGACGTTGCGCGATCGGTATCTCGCCTATTCCCACCAGACCGCGCCGTATGCTGAAAAGGTCGTCGGCGAGGAACGCGATGCCGCCTATGCCGCATCGTATCTGCTGACGGCGATCTTCACGCCGGACTATATCGATCGTGGGATGGACGGCCCCACGTCCGATGATTTCGGCGGCTACACACGTTTTACCTATACGAAGACGGCCGGCGACGACGTGGACTACGCGACGCTGAACTACAATCCCGATACCGCCTCGTCGGGGCCCGCGATGCCGCAGGTCTCACGCCCTCGGTATTCGCGTCCCACCGATCCGAACGATTGGGCAAAGCCGGGGGGGAACGATGCCAACGGATGGTATCGATGGCGTTCGCCGTATACCGGTCTTCTCTACCATCCGAACTCCCTCTCCGATGAGAAGGACGATATGGGATCGATGGCGATGGGGGAGCGTGAGATGCACTACCTCCGGACCATCGAGACCAGGAGCCACGTGGCCGTGTTCGTGACCAACGCCGGTCTGTACACCTTCGGGAGATACTTCCCAGGCTCGGGGGCGCATCGGCGCGACGGGTATCAGGCGTCGCACAGCGAGTTTGCCGTCGCCGGTGACTCGACCGAGGTCGGCACCCATCTGGCCGACGGCTCGCAGGCGCCGAACCATCTGCGTCGGTTGGAGCGCATCGAGCTCTGGTCCAGGAATTCGAGCGGCGGTCTGAGCCGGTTGATTCAGACGGTGCATTTCGAATTCGACTCCTCGATCTGTCTGAACATGCCGAACTCCTACAAAGGACCGGGGCATGCGAAGTCCGCCGGCAAGCTCACGCTCAAGCGCGTCTACTTCGAGTACAACGGCGTGGTGAACGCGCGGATCAGCCCGTACGTGTTCGGCTACCAGTATCGCACCGGGGCGGCCGGTGACTACAACGGATTGCCCGACGAAGTGCGAACGAAGTACGCCGCTGCCCTGCAGTTCGGCGAACGCTTCAGCGCCGCCGAACAGAATCCCGAGTACGCGCCGCAGCAGGTGGACCGCTGGGGGCACTACGAATACGACGGCGCCGCGCGTCGGCGGCGAATGAATCCATGGATTGACCAGACGCCGGACACCGCGGCGTTCGATCCCGCGGCCTGGCAGTTGAAGTGGATTCGCCTGCCGTCGGGCGGGGAAATCCATGTCCAGTATGAACAGAACGATTACGCCTTCGTGCAGGACCATCCTGCGATGACGATGGTCTCCTTGCTCGGAGCCGATCTGGACCAGCGCAAGTACTACCTCGATGTGAACGAGTCCCTTGGTCTGCCCGACAACTCCACGCCGCAGAAGGGGATCGTCGAGGCGATGCGCCGGCTGTTCGTCGACGGCCGCGAGAAGATCTTCTTCCGTACGCTGCATGCGCTGAAGGGGACGCCGGACGTCGAGAACGTCGAGAATCATCGCCACGAGATGACGCAGGGATACGCCCGCGTGGTGGATGCGGGAATCGAGACGAGCGGCCCGTTCAGCGGCAAGGCCTTCGTGCAGTTGTCGTTGGGGGAGGAGACGCAGCCGGGCGATCTGGCCCTGAACTTCGTCAACGCCGAACGCGGCGGCATGATCGGAAGTGAGCCGTTGCGCGCGGCCGGCGACGCGGAGTCGCGCGTGCGCTCGGTGGTCGGGCGCATCGGCGAGACGTTCAGCGTGGCGGTGACCGGCGGGGTCGACTGGGACGATTCCTACATGCGCGTTCCGCTGGGCACGCCGAGCAGCATCGTGCGCAACAAGCTGGGGGGCGGGATTCGCGTGCTGCGATTGCTCACGTACGATCCCGGCATCGAGGACGGCGCCGGGCATCTGTTCGGTACCCAGTACGAATACCGCACCGTCGAGGGATACTCCAGCGGCGTCGCCTCCAACGAGCCCGCCGAGGGGCGTGAGGAGAGCGCGCTGGTGCGATTGCTCGATCGGCGTGCCGAGCAGAATTTCTTCGAGAAGATCATCGCCGGCAACGATCGGGAACAATTCGAGGGGCCGATCGGTGAGACGTTGCTGCCGGGGCCCGTGGTGCTCTACTCGCGCGTGGTCGAGCGAAATATTCACGACGGAATTTCCGGACCGGGCTTCACGGTTCATGAGTATTTCACCACGAAGGACTATCCGAGCGAGTGCCTGTACGGCGCCGAGGACATCACGCCCGAGCGCGCCACGGACATCCTGCGCCAGGACGAGTCCATCGACATCACGGCGCCGTTCTTCAGCTACAGCAAGTCGAACGTCTGGGCCGTGCAGGGCTTCCGCTTCCGGTTGAACGACATGGCCGGGCAGATCAAGCGCGTCGCGACCTACGGCGGGAATTATTCGGCTCCGCAGACCGATTGGCACTTGAGCGCGATGGAGGAATATTCCTACTTCGCGCCGGGAGAGCAGGTGCCGATGCTGTACGACTACACGACGCAGCCGACGTATCGCATGGAGGATCCCGGAAAGGAGATGGAGATCACCATGGAAGGCCGCTCCGTCGAGGACAACACCATCGATCTGGCCCTGCCGGTCGACGGAAGCATCGGCATCGTGCCGGCCGTGCCGGTGCCCATCGTGATCCCGTTCACCACGATCACCGGCGCCTTCGGCTACACCGAGGCGTCGATGCGCACGCACGTCACCGCCAAGGTGATACGGTATCCGGCGATCGTCAAGAGCGTCACCGCGCTGAAGGACAACATCACGAGCACCGTGGAGAACATCGGCTTCAACCCGCTCGACGGGCAGCCGTGCGTCGTGCGGACCGGCGACGGCTACACCGGACTCCTCACGCAGATGGGGAGCGGCGGGCCGACCTCGCCGCACAACCGCACGCACAAGGCGTTCTCGTATCCCGCCGCGCTCGAGTATCCGGAGATGGGGCAGAAGGCCGCCAACGAGCGCGCCACCATCGCAACCGTGCCGGGTTCTGTGGAGATCGACAAGCGTTATGATGCCGGCAAACACTATCTCAGCTTCAAATATCCCGGCGGCCTCTGCACGGCCGCGCCCGGGCTCGTCCCCGGCGACCTGGTGGACGTGTTCAAGACCGATGGCCCGATCTACGATCCG
>CAZJYH010000388.1:0-5144 GCA_964549365.1 uncultured Alphaproteobacteria bacterium | reverse complement strand
AGGACCTGCTTGCCCGCGTGCGCGAGACCGAGGAACGATATGCCGATGCTCCGGTGCCGCGCCCCGCGCATTGGTCCGGCTTCCGCCTTGTCCCCACGCGCGTCGAGTTCTGGACCAGCGGCGAGTTTCGCCTGCACGATCGGCAGATCTTCGATGCGGAGCCGGACGGCACATGGCGCCGCCACGTGCTCTATCCCTGATCACTTCCAGACACCCGGGCATCGCCACGTGTCACGGCGCACTGCCTCGTGAGCGACGATCACGGCCGAACATCATGTCCGCAGGTCACGATCGACCATCGCCGCGGTGATCGCGCCGCTGGAGAGCACCAGTGGGATGCCCCCGCCGGGATGCGTGCTGCCGCCGCAGAAGTACACGTTGTCGAGGCCGGGCGCCTTGTTCCGCGGTCGAAGGAATGCGGAGAAGATCGAATTGGACGACGCGCCGTAGATGGCGCCGCCGACGCTGTTGTACCGGCGCTCGATCTCCATCGGCCGAAGGCCGCCACGCCATTCGATCTCGGGGCGCAGGCCGAACGTCGCCAGACGCGCCAGCACCGAATCGGTGAACGCCTCGGCAGCCGCCGGGTCCGTGTGGTCGATCCCACCGGAGGGCGCGTTCATCAACAGGTACCACGGCTCGCACCCCTCGGGGGCAAGCGTGGGGTCGGCGCGGGAGGCGATCGAGAGATAGATCGTCATCGCGCGCGGCAGACGCCGGCGCTCGAAGATGTCGCGGAACTCCTCCGGGTAGTCGTCGCTGAAGTAGATGTTGTGGTGCGCCGCCTCCGGATGCGTGCCGCGCACGCCGAGCAGCACGAGGAAGCCGGAGCAGGAACGTTCCGCGCCGGCGACGGACTTCGGCGTGCGAACGCCGATCGGTTCCAGCAGCGAGCGATAACTCCAGAGCACGTCGACGTTGGAGATCACCGCGTCGACGCGGTGGCGTTCGCCGGCGGCAACCACCGCCGTGATGCGGCTCCCCCTCCGCTCCAGCCGCTCCACCTCGCATGAGGTTCGTATGTCCACGCCGGCCTCGACCGCGAGCCGCGCCACCGCGTCGGCGACCGCGCGCATCCCCCCCTCGGGATACCAGGCGCCGAAGGCCAGCTCGACATGCGGGATAACGTTCAACGTGGCGGGGGCCCGATACGGCGAGGAGCCGTTGTACGTGGCGAACCGGGCGAAGAACTGAATGAGCTGCTCCGACGTGAAACGCTTGCGCAGACTGCTCTGCACGGTGGCCGTCAGGCCGAGCTTCGGCAACGCCGAGAGCATCCGGAAATTGCCCGGCATCAGGAACTCGCGCGCGCCGCGAAAGGGGTTGAACAGAAAGACATCCTTGGTTGCTTCGTACAGCGCGGCGATCTCGTCGAGGAAACGCCGCGCGGCGCGGGCATCGGCCGGAAAGACGCGATGCAGCTCCGCATCGAGCCGCCGGCGATCGGACCACGCATCGAAGCGCGTGCCGTCGCTCCAGTGATATCGGCAGGTCGGCTCCACCGGACGCAGGCGCAGATAGTCGTCGGGATCGCGGCCGCAGCTTGTGAAGAGATCGCGCAGCACGAACGGCATCGTGAACACGGTGGGCCCGAGGTCGAAGGTGAAGCCGCCGTGTTGCAGGCGCGCCACCTTCCCGCCGACCTCCTCGTTCTTCTCGAACAACAGAACGTCGTGGCCCGCGGACCGAAGGCGCACGGCCGCCGCGAGCGCCCCGAGCCCGCCGCCGATGATGCCGATGCGTTTCATGCGTGAGCGAATTGCAATAGATTACGGGTTCGCCGCGAACAGCGCGGCGCCGAGCACGTCATAACAGCGTCGTACGCGCAAACGTTCGCGCCGACGACCCCGATCCGCCGTCCCGTCCGGGACGGGGACATCAGCCCTTCCAGACTATCGATAAGCATGTGCGGCATCGTAGGCATCTTCAATTACGCGGGTTCAGAGTCGATCGTATCGCGCGAGCACCTGTCGCGCATGACGGACGTGATCGCGCATCGCGGCCCTGACGACGATGGCCACTACGTCTCCGACGATCATCGTGTCGGCCTCGGATTCCGGCGTCTGTCGATCATCGATCTGTCGCCGGCGGGCCATCAGCCGATGTCGAACGCGGACGGCTCGATATGGATCGTGTTCAACGGGGAGATCTACAACCACGCGGAGATCCGGCGCGACCTCGAAGCCAAGGGCTATCAGTACCGCTCGCGCACGGACACCGAGACGATCCTCTACGCGTATCAGGAGTACGGCCTCGACTTCATCACGAAGCTCTACGGCATGTTCGCCATCGCGATCTGGGACGCCCGCACCGGGCGAATGCTCCTGGTGCGCGACCGCATCGGCATCAAGCCGGTGTACTACACGGTGCGCGACGGGGCCGTCTTCTTCGGCTCGGAGATCAAGTCGCTGCTCTGCCACCCGAAGGTGTCGGCGCAGTTGAACCGCCAGGGATTGTACGATTATCTCTCGCTGCTCATCACCCCGCCGAACGAATCGCTCTTCGAGGGGATCTTCAAGCTGGAGGCCGGCCACTACATGGTGATCGACCGCGACGGCACGACGCGCACCGAGCGCTACTGGGATCTCGACAACCGCACCGAGGAGCATGATCCCGCCGCCTTCGCCGATGAGGGGTACTGCGTCGACAACATCCGCCGCATCCTCCGCGACTCGATCAAGCTTCGGATGATGTCCGACGTTCCGTTCGGCGTGCTCCTCTCCGGCGGCATCGACTCGTCGTTGAACGTCGCGCTGATGGCGGAGCTGATGGACCGTCCCGTGGAGACATTCTCGGTGGGCTATCGCGAGCTGGAAAAGTACAACGAGCTTGGTTATGCGCGGCAGATCTCGAAGCTGTTCGGCACGAATCACCACGAGACGTTTCTGGAGGAGGAGGACCTGATCAACTTCCTCCCCTCGATGGTCTGGCACCAGGATGAGCCGAACGCCGATCCGGTCTGCGTGCCGATGTACTTCGTGAGCAAGCTGGCACGCGAGAGTGGGACGGTGGTGGTGCAGGTCGGCGAGGGCTCCGACGAGCAGTTCGCCGGATACCTGCACTACCTGCGCGAGCTTCGCTACAAGCGTTACTACTACTCGATGCTGCCGAGACCGCTGCACAGCGCCGCGTACTGGTCGCTCAGGAAGCTGCGCCCGGAGTCGCTGCTGACCGACTACGCACGCCGGGCGAGCAGCGGCGACGCGCCGTTCTACGGCGGCGCGCTGGGTTTGAGCGAGGAACAGAAGGATCGCCTTCTCACGGGCGCGGGCCGCTCCGGCATGAGCCGCACCGGACGCATCGCGCAGCGCTACGGGGCACAGTTCGACGCACACCGCAACGGCTCGATCGGCGACGACGATCTGCGCCGGATGATCTACTTCGAGTTCAAGAGCCGCCTTGCCGAGCTGCTGCTGATGCGCGTGGACAAGATGTCGATGGCGGTGTCGATCGAAGCGCGCGTGCCGTTCCTCGACCACCGGCTGGTGGAGTTCTCCTATCGGATCCCGGCCGAACTGAAGCTGCGCAACGGCGTGCCGAAGTACGTCCTGAAGAAGGCGGCCGAGGGGATCATCCCGGACGAGATCATCTATCGGCGCAAGCAGGGCTTCGCCGCGCCGGTGCGCGAGTGGCTGCGAACCGGGCGCCTGAAGTCCTTCGCTCGCGAGGCGATCCACGGCTCGGCGCTGATGAACACCGGGATGTTCGAGCGGCGATTCATCGATCATATGTTCGAACGGCACGACTCCGGTGCGATCAACTACGATCGCGAGATCTGGACGCTGCTGGTGCTCGCGCTCTGGTACGATCGCTTCATCAGCGGATCGGCGGCGTAGATCGGCCGACAACTCCGGCACACCGTGAATACGACGGGGCCGCATCGCGACAGACGATGCGGCCCCTTTGCGTTTTCCTGACGATGCGCGGACGGCATCATCCCTTCTTCTTGTCGAACTCCAGCAGCAGGAACCAGCCGACACGGTCCCCGCCGAGAAGCCATGCAGCCACGCGCGCCATCACACGGGGGATCGCACCGAAGCGGTCCAGGCGATCGTAGCAGGTGAGCTCCGGACGGATGTTCACATTCTCCACCGGTTTGCCGCGCAGCAGCTCGTGGGCCTCGCGCACGGTGTACGCCTTGGTGCCGATGCTCTCCATGTGGTAGTAGAGGCACCATGCCGGCGATTTCCACGGACGCCCCTTCAGCAGCGCCCACTTCACCCAGAAGAAGTAGGTCAACAGCGACCGACGGTGGTAGATCATCACCTTGGCGCTCCCGCCGGGTTTGACCACGCGAACGATCTCGGCGAGCGCCTTCGGCGTGTCGGGCGTGTGATGAATCACGCCGTAGCTGTAGACGAGGTCGAACATGTCGTCCGGGTACGGAAGCGCCTCGCAGTCGGCAACACGCACTTCCTCGGCCTCGAGGCCGTAGACGCCCAGGCGATGCTTGACATGGTTGACACCCTCGCGAGTGGCGTCGATGCCGTAGGCCTCGGCCCCGGCGCGTACCCACTGCAGGAAGTCCGTCCCGGCACCGGTGCCGATCTCCAGCACCTTCTTGCCGCGAAAGCGCGTGAACTGCGCGAACGAAAAGATCTGCGGAACCAGCCGATAGCGGTGCTCCTCGATCTCATCGAAGTACTCGCGGGTCAGCTTCTCGCTCTCGGCGAACTGCGTTCCGCATGGTTGCTCGTTCCAGTAATCGCGAACCTGTTCTTTGATCGACATGAGGTGTCGGGCCGACGAGGTTGAATGGGAGGATCAGGGAGTTCCGATCAACGGATCAAACTTAACAAAATTGGGAATGCGGTCGCGGCGTGCTCGTTGGTACGTTGTCGCGAAGTCCATGCATGTTGTCGCCGAGTTGACTCCGCGCCCCGCATCGCCGCCGAACAAATCGGTGCCGGAGTCAACTCCGGCACAACATCTGCACTCCGACATAACACGCACACCCTGCACCGCTAGTCCTTCCCACCGAACCCGATGTTCAGGTTCACGCCGCGCCGATCGATGTTGCGGATCAGGGATCGCACGGCCTTGATGGTGCTGTCGATCTGCGCGCCGAACGCGGGATCGTAGAGCAGCCGGCTGGCCAGCCCCTTCCCGGTCCGCAGATCGCTGGCAACGCCGTTGATGTTCGC
>CAZJYH010000387.1:0-5157 GCA_964549365.1 uncultured Alphaproteobacteria bacterium | reverse complement strand
AAAAAACACAGTGGCTATGCGCATCGTGAAGCGTGGATTGGGGTTCGTATCCAGGCGCTATGAAGACGAGTCGTGTTCATGGCTTCATCACCTGTTCACAGAGCAGATGCAGGTATTCCCACGAGTAGATGCCGGTATGATGCCCGTCCTGCCAGGTCACCTGAACCGCGTAGTTCCCAACCGGGTCGATGGACTTCAGTTCGTACATGCCGGGCGTGAAGGTCGGCAGCTGCAGCGGCTTGAAGACCTTGCCGAGGATCACCTCCCCCTTGCAGCCGGCGCACGGGCATTCGTCGCGCAGCAGTTTCAGCGGAAGCGTCTTCGGGGGCGATCCGGCCCACGTCAGCGTCAGCTCGGTGGGGGCGGTCAGGCGTATCGTTGCAGGGGCCGGAACGTTCATGGCATGTGCGGGACAATTGGGAAGGAAAAGGGATCGGGCGTTCAGGATCGGACCGGGAGCCGCGACGCTGCGGCGGCCCACGCCGCCGAGAGCGTCGGAGCAAGGAGCGACGCCCGAGTGGATGTGCCGGGCGGAGCCACCAGCGCCGTGGAGCAGCCGGCCGCGATGCCGGCCTCGATGTCCGACTCGGTGTCGCCGATCATCCACGACGCCGCCAGGTCGATCGAATTGTCGCGGGCGGCCTGCAGCAGCATGCCGGGGCGTGGTTTGCGGCAATCGCATCCCGCTTCGCGGTCGTGCGGGCAATGGTAGATCGCGTCGAACCGATGCCCGGTCCGCTCCATCAGCTCGCCCTGCATCCGTTCGTGGATGTCCGTCAGTTCCCGTTCGCTCATCAATCCGCGCGCGATGCCGCGTTGATTGGTGACCACCACAGCAAGAAGGCCCGCGTCGTGAACGGCCGGCAGCACCTCGAAGATGTCCGGCAGAAAGATGAAATCCTCCCACCGACGAACATAATCATCAACGATGCGCCGGTTGATAATGCCGTCGCGATCCAGAAACAGAGCAGTCATGGGAACAAAGGTAGGAAGCCCGCGAGGAACGGCGGGCGCGCCGACGGTGAAAGGTTGCAAGAGATGCCGTTTCAAAGGCTCCGAAAATATGCCGTGCACCCGGAGCCGCGTATATTTGCGCGCCGGTTGGGCGTACGCCCGACCGTGCCGCTCCAAGTCCCGTCAACTAATCCTTCGTTCTACTCTTGGGTTCTTCCACGCATCCCTTCCCTCCAAACACCCATGCCCTGATACTGGGTGCGTCGAGCGGGTTCGGTGCCGCGGTCGCGCTGGAATGCGCGAGGCACGGCATCCACGTCATCGGCGTGCATCTGGATCGCGGTGCCACGCTGGCCGCCTGCGCGGCGCTGCAGGATGAGATACGCTCACACGGCGTCGGAGCACACTTCTTCAACGTCAACGCCGCCGACGCCGCCCAGCGCGCCGCTGTGCTCGATGCGGTGGCGGCGCTCTTCGCCGGGCAGCCCGGTTCCACCGTTCGCATCGTCATGCACTCGCTCGCCTTCGGATCGTTGAAGCCGCTCGTCGCGGCCGACGCGAAGGATCAGCTGACGCAGGCGCAGGTGGAGATGACGATGAATGTGATGGCCAACAGCCTGGTGTACTGGACACAGGACGTTGTCGGGCGCGGGATGATGGCCTCCGGCGGGCGGATCTACGCGATGACCAGCTCCGGGTCGCAGCGCGTGCTGCCGATGTACGGCGCGGTGTCGGCCGCGAAGGCGGCGCTGGAAAGCTACTGCCGCCAGCTGGCGTTCGAGCTGGGCGGGCACGGCATCACCGTCAACGCGGTGCGCGCGGGCGTGACGGTGACACCGGCGCTCAGCAAGATCCCCGGCAACGATCGGTTGATCGAGCACGCGAGGGCGCGCAACCCGCTGGGGCGCCTGACGAGCCCGGAGGACGTGGCGCGCGCGCTCGTGCTGCTCGCCCGCGATGAGGGGGCGTGGATCAACGGCAGCGTGATCGCGCTGGATGGCGGTGAGGACATTGTCGAGATCGATTGGACCAAGGATCAGGAGGGAGCATGAAGCAGTTCGAGGATCTGATCCCGCGCGGGATCATCGTCAGTTGTCAGTTGGAGCCCACCGAGCCGCTTCATACGCCGCAGCACTGCGCGCTCTTCGCCCAGGCCGCGGAGGCAGGTGGGGCGTCCGGCGTGCGCGCCGAGGGCGTGCAGAACATTCAGGAGATCCGCGCCACCACGCGCATCCCGCTGATCGGCTGCATCCGCGACAGCTACGCCGACGGCTGGATGCTGGTCACGCCGGACATGGCCGCCGTCGAGAAGCTCGTGCGCGTCGGCGTGGACGTGGTGGCGATGGACGCCACGCTGCGCACAAGGCCGAACGGGCTGGACGGCGCCCGATTCCTTGCCGACGTACGCAAGCGGTATCCGGACCTGGTGATCCTTGCCGACATCTCGACCTTCGAGGAGGGTGTGCGCGCAGCCGACGTGGGAGCCAGCGCGCTCTCGACCGTGCTCTGCGGGCGGACGAAGGAGACCTACGAACAATCGCTCGCCGCTTCGCCGAACGTGGACATGATCTACCGTCTGGCGACCACGCTCCGCACGCCGGTGCTGGCCGAGGGGTTCATCTGGAACACCGCCGATGCCGCCACCGCCATCGAGTCCGGAGCATACGGTGTTGTGGTCGGCGGGGCGATCACCCGGCCGCGCGTGCTGACGCAGCTCTTCGTGAACGCGGTCGAGTCGTGCCGCGTGCGATGATTCGCGCGAAAGGAATCGCGGCCACGCTGTGCCGGGGTTGCACTCCGGCATCCGTGCAAGGAGGCAGTCCCCGGCTTCGGAGGCAGGTTCCGCGATAACCAAACTGACCGAGCGAAGATGAGAACGCCGGCTGCGCAGCGATGCGCAGCCGGCGTCCGCGTTGACGGGGTATGGTATGCGAACGGGGATCGCTCGGGCCGTGCGGCGCCGGGCGATCCCCGTTGCGTATCCTCAGGCTCGATCGCCTGGCGATCGGGCTTCATGTGACGGACGTCACTTCCCTTCGAATGCCTTCGCGAAATCCTGCATCACGTTCGTCACCAACGCCGACTGGTCGTCCTGCGCGCCGTTCAACGTGGCGGTCAGGATGTAGCGATACTGCGAGCCGGCGATGGCGCTGACGTCGTGGTTCTGCTTGTTGTAGGTGAGCGTGCCGTTGGTCATCGGCGCGTCGAGCTTCAACTTCTGAATGCGCTGATTGCCGTCCTCCATCTCGATCGTCATCGCGAACGCCATCGAGGCCATGCCGTAGGCACCTTCGCCGCCGCCCCAGTCGTTCACGGTCACCACCAGCTTCAACGCCGGGTTGCTCTCGCTCACCCAGGTCTGCGATGCGTTCGAATAGGAATACTCGCCCATCGTCTGCTGCGCGCCGCTCGGCTCTCCCTCGGCCTTGAAGCCGGCGATCGCCGTCGGCAACATGGTCTGCAATTCCTTGTACGGCTTGGCAACGGTATCCCCCTTCGCCTTGCGCGCTTCGTACACCTTCTGCGCCTCCGACTGTTGGTCGGCCATCTTCTCCACGTTCTTGCTCACCTGCTTGGCGGCGTCCAGCCCCTTCTTCATCTCGTCGAACTTTTCGCCGCAGGAGACGACGAGCGCGCTGCATGCCAGCAGGGCAACGGCAACGTATTTCATTCAGGACTCCTCAATAGAATGGTTCTTGGGTCGATCGGCGTCGCCGTTGGCGCGCGCCTTATGCTCCGACGCGGAGCGTGCTGTGACTGTGTTGATTGGGGAGATGGCGGCAACATAGCGAAAGATCGGGCCGCGCAAAAGCCTGCGAACTCAAGGGGGGGCTCAGTTTGCATAGGTCCACAGTGGCTACACCATGACAGGCCGCACCTACGGCGCTTGAAATCCGGTGAGCAACGCGTACCTATAGATAGGTCGCGTCTCCGACGCTCGGACCGGATGATCGCTCAGCCTCGGAGCGGCGGCCCGGTAACAAGGAGGCCGTGCTCACGCCGGTGCAGCGTTCATTCGTCGAACCGAGACGCCGCCCTCTCAGGGATTCAGCAGGAAGAACCCTGCAAATGTGGACCACCATGCAAGCGCCAGCAGTCGGGCTGCGGCCGGTCGATGCGCCCGCAGCCGTTCCCATGCGTACAGCCCGGAGGCCGTCGCGGCCAGCACCAGCACCGCCAGCGCGAACGTTGCAGGTGGGCTCAGGCGTCCGTTCAGCGCGCCGCCGAACCAGTAGCGCATCCCCATCGTCAGCGGCGAGCCGTAGATGATCACCAGGTGCACGATGTAGACGCCGAGCGATCGCCTGCCGAGAAAGATCAGCGGGCGCGGGCGGTACGATCGGTCCGCACGAGACCCGATCACCATGAACGCCGCGAGCAACAGCAGGCCGCCGAGTCGGAAGAGCGCATGCTGCGCGCTCGATCCCCAGAAGCTCGCATGAGGCGGGAAGTCCGCCAGCAACGGCGTCAGGGCCGGGCCGGCGATCAGCAGCAATACGCCGACCGCGATGATTCGTGCGCGCATGCCGGCATCCTGCAACGACCGTATCAACCATGCCGATGCCGCGAATCCGGCGAACACGTAGCCCGCAAACGGGAACAGTCCGAACGTGGCCGGCGGGGTCGGCGCGACGTATGCGCGCATCACCATCGGGAGCGATGCATACCAGCCGTCGGCCCAGACGTAGGGCGTGGCCGCGAAGATGCCGCCGGCGATGATCGCCGCCGCGGCGCGCGCATGGCTTCGGCGGCGCGTCAGGAACGAAAGGGCGAGGATGGCCATCCCCGAGAGCGCGATCACCTGCAGGATGTTCGAGTCGAAGGCGCGCGCGATCTGCTCGGGGCGTTGGTCGTGGATCAGTTGGCGCAGCGAGAGCACGGGAATCTGCAGCCAGTACCCGAGCAACAGCAGCAGGCCGAATCGGCGCAGCGTGCGAACGGGGAACTCCCGCGGTCGCCCGACCTCTTCCGTCTGCCGTCCCCCCGCGGCCCAGAGCGTGACCCCGCTCAGGAATGCGAACGCCGGCGCCACGAAGCCGAACAGGATGTCCACGGCATACCACGGGTAGCCCCCCTTGAACGCGTCGGAAAGGAAGGCGTCGGTTGCGTGCGTGGCCACCATGAGCAGTACCGCAAGCCCGCGCGCACGGTCGATCGCGTCGATGCGGGGCGCCCCTTGCGGTCGGCCCCCTGTCGCCGAAT
>CAZJYH010000386.1:0-5168 GCA_964549365.1 uncultured Alphaproteobacteria bacterium | reverse complement strand
CGCGCTCGCCGGGCCCGATCGCGAGCTTCTCGCCGGCGGGAATCGCCAGGCGATGGTAGCCGCTTGCCGCGCCGTCGCGACGAAAACTGTGGAACGTCTCGTCGCAGATCGTGCAGCGCGGGTCCAGCTCCACATTGCCCGGCCGCAGCCCCGCCGTCAACAGCTGATGCAGCACCGCCCCGCGGTTGTCGAGGAGAAACTTCCCGGCGCCGAGCGGACGGCAATGCCGCGCGTCGAACTGCCCGGCTACGTCGGCCCCGACCTCGTAGCAGCATTGCCCGGCCGAGGCACCAACGTAGGCGCGCAGGTCGTCGGCCGGTGCGCCGAAGGCCGACGTCAGGCGCTCGATTACGACGCCGGTGATGTCGGCCACGGTGCCGCGCCAGCCGGAGTGCACCCCCGCGACGACCTGCCGCGCAGGGCTGTAGAGGAGCACCGGAACACAGTCCGCGACGCTGACGGCCAGAAGCCGCCCGGGCTCCGCGCAGATCAGCGCATCGCTCTCGCCCGGCTCATATCCTTCATCGACGACGCGCACAACGGCGCCGTGCACCTGCCCCTGCACCGCGAGTCGGTCCGCATCGAAGCCGAGCCGAGCGGCAACCTTCCGTCGCGCGGCAAACACGCGCTCCGGGTCATCGCCGACGCTCAACGACATGTTGAGGCCATACGGCATGCTCCCCCGCCCCCGCAGCGTAAGCGCGGCACGAACGGACGGATATGCCTTGAAGATCTTCGGTTCGTAGAGACCGGACATGTTGCGAAGAAGAAGGGAACGAGCGCGAGCACCGGATGGATGACCGAGCGTCGCACGGCGGCGGCAACACGCAAGCGACGCTCCGCAAGCGACGCTCCGCGAGAAGCAACGGACGAGCGGCGACACGCGGCGGCGACACTACCACTGGACGGCCTCCCACCGACCACGACGGCGCACGACGAGCGCGCGGTCCAGTTCGGCGCGCAGAGGAATCCGCAGCACCTCCGCTCCGCCGATCGAGACGGCCCCGAGCGGGCGGGCGCGGGTCATCGAGAAGATAAGGGGGATCGAGCGGAGCGCGAACTCACGAGGCCGCGCGTTGATGAGCAACATGTCGGGCGGCAGGCCACGCGCCGGGTCGATCGAATCCAGGTTCACAACGGTCCCGTTCAGCGGTCCGAATCGGAGCGCAAGCCCACGAAGCAGCCGCGCCGCCGATGCGGAGTCGGCCGATCGACCGTGCATGAAGAGCGTGGCTCGTTCACCGACAAGACAGGCCGGCACCGTTCCATCCGGTGTGGCAAGCAGCACCAGCACGCTCTCCCTCATGCCCGAAGCCCCGCGCCGCGTGATCGGATCGCCCAGGCGTTCGGCGAGAAGAACGGCAACCACCACGAGCGCGGCCACCGCCCCGCGCAACAGAACCACGGCGCGCGAACGCCCAAGCGCCGCGTAGAGGGATGCCGCCGCGATTGCCCCGGCGCCCGCCCACCCGATCGCGGGCAACGCGACGCCCGCAAGCGGTAGCTCGGCACACCATGCCACCACCAGGCCCGCAAGGCGCAGGCTGAGCGATGCCGCGGCCCCCAGCCAGGCGCCGACCGGCGCGACGAAACACGAGAGCGGCGCCCCCACGAGCGCCGCACCCAGCGCCACGGAGTAGAGCGGCACCACGATCGCGTTCGCCACCAGGGCGCCGAACGGCACATAGCCGAAGTAATGGAGCGCGAACGGCAGCGTGAAGGCCTGCGCGCTGAGCGAGAGCGCCGCCGCCTGCACCGCGCCCCGCACCACGACCAGACGCCACAGGCTCCCGGCAACTCTTGCAGCGTTCCGGACCAGCCGACCATACAGCAGGATGATCCCGGCAACCGACGCGAAGGACAACTGAAAGCCGACATCGAACAGTTCGCCGGGAGCGATGAGGAGGATCACCAGCGCGGCAAGGCCCAACGTGTTCAACGGGCGCGGGATGCGCCCGGCGGTGCGCGCCAGCATGAACGCGATCGCCATGATCGTGGCACGCAGGATGGCAGGGCCCGCGCCCACCAGCAGGGCGTACCCCGTCAGCACGACGGCGAAGATCGCGAGGCGCAGCCAACGCCCCGGCACCCAGGAGACGACCACGAAGAGCCCCAATGCCAGCACCCCGACGTGAAACCCGCTCACCGAAAGAACGTGCACCACGCCGACGCGCGAGAAGAGGGCGATCGTCTCGGGATCCACTTCGTCCCGCTCGTCGAGGGCCAGCGCCCGCACGATGTCCCCTTCCTCGCCCCGCACGTCCTCGTCGGCGAAGCGATGCAGTACGCGGCGCGCTTCCAATTTCGCTCGCTGCGTCGGCGGAGCGTCCGTGCGTCCGGCTACGTATATCGACGCCGCGCGGCGGACGATCAGCGCGCCCCCGAGCCCGCGCGCGCGCATCGCCGCCGAGGGGTCGATCTGCCCCGGGTTGACGGCAACGCCCGGGAAGCGAAGCATCCCAACGCAACCGACCCGATCCCCCGGGCACGGCAGCAATCGGGGGTCGAACACGGAGGTATCGTACAACCGCACCACCGCTCGCGCGGGCCAGGCCGCAACGCTGTTGAAATAGCGGAGCGAATCGGCGGCAATCTCGAACTCGATCCGCCCGGAGCGCCAGGCGGGAGGGCTCCGGACCACCCCCACCACCTCCACGTCGTGCAGCGTGACCCCGGCGAGCAGATCCGGCATCGGATCGTGCCGCAGCCCGTACCAGAGGGCGCCGCAGACGACGTGGCAGCAGAGCACGGGAACGATCGGCGTCAAGGGCGCGCCGCGCCCCCGAAGGATGATCCAGCCGAGCGCGCCGAAGAGCAGCGCAAGCAGAGCCGGGGCGCCCGGCGCAAACGCGCGGGCAAGGATGATCCCGGCCGCGAAGCAGATCGCGGCGAGCAGAGCGGGATGGTATCGCCAATGACGTTCGCGCATGGCCCGGCTCACACGGTGAAACCGATCCTGACCGCAGAGACGGTCCCAACGGTAAAGACCGTCCGTACCGAATGCGGAGAGAGGGAGAGCGTGTGTGGGTGGAGAGATCGTCGGCGTCCGCGAGGTGCCCGATCAGGACCGCGTGCGACACTGAATCCGGGAACGGCACGAATATGGGATTCGCCGGGCCGATATGCAACCATACGTTCCAACGCTTGGCAGTCCGGCCGCCGCGTGCCATTTTTGTCGGTCCGCGTTTCCAACGCGCGGCGCACTCTAACATGATGAACCAGATGGCAGAACGCAGCACGCCGGTGGTGATCGAGCTGATTCAGCAGATCATCGAGGAACACGTGCGCCCCTATATCGAGATGGACGGCGGCAGCATCGAGTTTGTTCGCCTGGAGGATCGCGTTGCGTACGTGCGGCTTGCGGGTGCGTGCAGTTCGTGCCCGTCGTCGATGGTCACGCTGAAGGGCGGGGTCGAGCGCCACATCCGCAGACGCGTTCCGGAAGTGCTGTCGGTGGAGATGGAGGATGCTCCGGAGGAGCCGATCGTGGACTCGTTCATGCCGGTGACCATTCAATTGCAGACCTGATCGACAGCGCTCCGACGGCACACACACCCGCAATGCCCCGATGAGGGGCATCGTCGTTTTCGGGCCATGCTCCCCGTCAACGATCGTACTTGCGGAGCTGCGGGTACATCCACGCCGTGATGCCGACCACCGCCACCGTAATCACGCCACCGATCACCACCGACAACGGTGCGCCCACGGCCGCCGCGAGAAAGCCCGCTTCCATGTTCCCGAGTTGCGGGCCGCCGATGAAAAAGATCATGTTGACCGAGGTCATGCGCCCACGCAGGTGGTCGGGTGTGGTCAACTGCCGGATGGTGACGCGCAGCACGGTGCTGATCGAGTCCCCCGCGCCGACAAGGCCGAGCATCACCAGCGAGAGAACGAAGTTGGTGGAGAGTCCGTACAGCGCGGTCGCGACTCCGTAGACCGCCACCGACGCGAGCAACATCCGCCCCTTGTGGCGAATGTCTCCCATCATCGAGATGATGAGCCCGGTGATGAGCGACCCCACGGCCTCCGCGGCGGCCAGCAGGCCCAGCCCCTCGGCGCCGACGTGCAGCACCTCGGTGGCGAAGATCGGCAGCAGCGCGGTGGCCGACGCGAAGAACGTGGCGAAGAAGTCCAGAATCATCGACGAGAAGACCAGCGCGTTGCCGCGAACGAAGCGCAGCCCCTCGACGATGGAGCGAACATCCGGCTTGGCCGGTGCAACCGCGCGGGTCTCCACCACGCGCAACAACATCAGTGCCACGATCACCGCGAGAAAGCTCGCCGCGTTCAGCCAGTAGACCGCCTCGACGCCTCCGGACGCGATCACCACGCCGCTCAGCGCCGGACCGACGATCGTCGCCAACTGGAACAGCATGGTGTTCAACGAGACCGCGTTTCCCAGATGCTCGGGCGAGACGAGGTTGGGGAGCAACGACTGACGGGCCGGGCCGTCGAACGCCTGCGCCGAGGCGGTGAGCGCGGTAAAGGCGAAGATCAACGCCGGCTCCTCGTGCCCCATCATCGTTATCAGCCCAAGCCCCAACGCGGCGGCCATCGCGACGCTCTGCGTTATGAACATGATGGTGCGGCGGTGGAAGGCGTCGGCGAACACTCCGCCGATCAGCGAGAAGAGGACGATCGGAATCACGCGCACCAACGCCGCCAGCCCCAGCATCACCGCAGAGTGCGTGCGCTGATGAATCTGCCAGTTGATCGCAACGTTCTGCATCTGCGAGCCCGCAAGCGAGACCACCTGCCCCAACCAGAGATACCGGAAGTTCGGGTAGGTGAGCGCGGGGAATCGCTCCGCCAACAGGATCGTGACGCGTGAACGCAGGGATATGGACATGGTTGCCGTGCCGAGGAAAGGAATGATGGTACGGCGGGCCGACCGCATCCGCAACCGCGATCGTGCTCGGATATGGTTTCAATGTGCGTCAGGATGGTGGGCGGGAGCAGCCGCCGGCAAGGTCGCGGAGTCAACTCCGCCACAACACTCCGGACCGCATCCGCAACCGCGATCGTGCTCGGATATGGTTTCAATGTGCGTCAGGATGGTGGGCGGGAGCAGCCGCCGGCAAGGTCGCGGAGTCAACTCCGCCACAACACTCCGGACCGCATCCGCAACCGCGATCGTGCTCGGATATGGTTTCAATGTGCGTCAGGAT
>CAZJYH010000385.1:0-5193 GCA_964549365.1 uncultured Alphaproteobacteria bacterium | reverse complement strand
CGGCCGGTTCAGTTGATAGCGGGCCACCACGATCTGGATGCGATCCTGATCCTCCAGTCTGATCGTCCGGGTGTAATCGACATAGAACGTGCCGTTGCGGCGGAAGTCGGGATCGAAGGCCAGTCCGAGCAGGCCGAGCTCGCCCCCGGATGTCACCATCGCGCTGATGTCGAGCACGCACGTCGTGTCGAACGGCGCGGTGGGGGCCACCGACACGATGCGCCCGCGCTGCTCCAGAACGTAGAGCGTTCCCGTGCCGTCGTGGGCCGAGTAGATGCCGACCGGTTTGTCGAACCGGAGATCATCGAAGGCGGGCGTCAGGCCGAACGTCTGTGCCCCGGTGTGCCCGGCGGCGGCGAGAAAAACAGCGGATGCGAGGGCAATGCGCGCCAGGCTGCGGCACGGCAAGGAAGGGATGAACAATCGGTCTCCACGGATCTGTATGGAAGGGCACTCCTTATGATAGTAGCGCGTCGCGCTCAGGCGTCTCCCTGCCGTGGGTGCAGGGGCGGGACATCTTCTCCCCGGGCTTCGGGCGGTCGATGCCGCAGCGCAGGACGACGGCCGGCTCAGGCGCCGGTAAAATTCGCCGCCCGCTTCTCCAGGAATGCTCCCGTCCCCTCCTTGAAGTCCGCCGTGCCGCAGCACTCACCGAATCGTGTCGCCTCGAATGCCAGTCCCTCATCGATCGTCAGATCCGATGCCGCCACCACCGAGGCGAGCGTGTGGCGCACGGCGGCCGGCCCCTTGGCCAGAATCTTCTTCATCATCTCCTCGGCGCGTTCCATCAGCTCCGCCTGCGGGTAAACGTGGTTTGCCAACCCGATCCGCTCCGCGGTGGCCGCGTCGATCATGTCGCCGGTGAGGTTGTACTCGGCCGAGCGTGCCGGGCCCACGAGCCGTGTGAGGCGCTGCGTGCCGCCGAAGCCCGGGATGATGCCGAGGTTCACCTCAGGCTGTCCGAACTTCGCGCGCTCGCCCGCCAGGCGGATGTGGCAGGCCATCGCAAGCTCGCAGCCCCCTCCGAGCGCGAAGCCGTTCACCGCGGCGATCACCGGCCGATCGAGCTTCTCGATCAGTGAGAAGACCGCCTGCCCGCGCTCGGAATAGGCGCGCCCGGTCTCCCCGTCCAACCGGTTCAGTTCCGCGATGTCGGCCCCCGCGGCGAACGCCTTCTCGCCGGCTCCGGTGATGATCACGCCGCGTACCGTCGCGTCACGACCGATCTCCTCGACCGCCGAGCGCAGGTCGTCGAGCAATTGGATGTTCAGCGCGTTCAGCTTGTCCGGACGGTTCAGCGTGATGACGGTGTACCCTTCCGGGCGGTGTTCGACCAGCAGTGTTTCGTAGGCCATGGATGGACAATCGGGGTTTTGAGTGCGGAGAAAGAGAGGACGCCGCACGCGTGAAGAGCGCGCGCCGCCGCATGGATCGCAACGGCCGATAAAATACGAAGGGTGGGGCGATAGCGCGCGGCGCATGTCGGAGTTGCGCCGCACGAGCCCGGGGCAATTCGCGATAAGGGAGCATCTCAGGGGCGCGACCGATCATGCATCTTGTCTTCGGAGAAGCACCGGTGTATATTCATCGCGGCGATACCTTACCTCCAGACCACCGGCCTCCTCTTGCCGAGCCAGGCCGAGCATTCATTCCTTACCCCCCGTCTCCAACTCGTAATTGCGCTCCGTTTGGAGACGGCGATCCGACATCGACATACGGACGGCGACGAACGGCGCTACCTGCCCTGGTATCGAGTGCTTGTCAACCGCCGTCCTCCATCCTTTAACATGGAGGTTCACGTGATGCGACGTGGTACTCTCATCCTCATTCCGATCGTGCTCGCGCTGATTGCGGGTGCGCGTTCATCGGCGCAGCCGAACCTGTTGCCGGTGCAGAACGGGTATCTGATCATGACCTGTTTCTCCGGTGACTACAACACCGGGCAGATCCCAGGCAATCCGGTCTGTGCCATCGTCAACGTCTCGAATCCGCCCGGACCGTTCAACACCAACTGGATGGCGCCCGCCTATCACGGCGAGTATGCGCCGCAGAAGTGGACCGCCGGGCAGATGGGCGAGGTGTTCGGGTCATGCTTCGACGCCGGCGGCAACATCTTCCTGACGGCGACCACCGTCTACGGTGCGTATCCGTTCGGCCCCGGCGGCCCCGGAGGCATCTACAAGATCAACGGCGTCAGCGGGGCCATCAGCGTCTTCGCCTCGCTGCCGAATACGGGCCCCGCCCTCGGCAACATCTCGTCGGATCCCACCTTCAATCAGATCTTCGTCACGAACTTCGAGGACGGCAAGATCTACCGGCTCAGTTCCGCAGGTACGGTGCTGAGCACGTTCGATCCGTTCGCGCCGGACGGCGGCACCGTCGGATTCGCGCCGCGCGGCGAGCGCCTGTGGGGCATCCGCGTCTACGGCAATCGCGTCTATTACTCGGTATGGTGGGAGGACGGCGGCAATGCCAACCCAAGCAAGGCCAACGAGATCTGGTCGGTGGGCCTCAACGGCTCCGGTGATTTCGTGCCGACCGACAACACCAAGGAGTTCGACGTGCCGGTGCTTCGCACCTACAACTACTCGAACCCCGTTTCGGACATCGCGTTCTCGATCGACGGCAAGCGCATGCTCCTGGCGGAGCGCACCATGTACGGCGACATCCAGGCCTCGCTCGGAGGCTGGGCGCACGCCTCCCGCCTGCTGGAGTTCAGCGGCACGCACCTTTCGTGGACCGGATACCCGGTCAACAAGTACCGCCACGGCGTCATCATGCCGGATTCCTCGAACGTCTCCGGCGGCGGCGACTACGGGTACGAGGCGCTCACGCCGAACGGCAAGGATGACTGCGACAGCGTCGTGTGGGCCACCGCCGACGCCATTCACTTCGGCACGCCGGACATCATCTACGGTCTGCAGGGTACGCCGTCGACCGGCGGCACGATCCTGAACAGCATCCTGATCGATGCCGACGGCGTGACCAACCAGTCGGACAAGACGCAGATCGGCGACGTCACGTCGTTCCGGACCTGCAAGCTGCAGGGGGGCGGCGGCAACCCGTGTGATTCCATCCGTGTTACGATGCGGCCCGTTCCGCCCGATCCGACCGGACAGGGCGGCCAGTGCTGCTGGAACATCACCGTCAACAATCAGATGGCAGGCTACTGGTCGTCGGTGCAGGGGCAGGTGATCACCACCGGCGCATCGTTTGCCAGCGTGAGCTCGCCGCTCGGATGGACGAACACGCTCGGCGGCGTTCTCTGTTCATGGAGTCCGACCTCCGGCACGATTCCGGTGGGTGCACGCGACTCGCTGATGTTCTGCCTGAACCTCGCGCCGGGGACCGTGACACCGCAGAAGGTGGTCATCACGCTTGTCGGCCACGGCGTCGTCTGCCGCGACACGCTCACGGTGGATTGCAAGCCGCCGGTGGACAACAAGTGCGTGTTCCTCGAAGGCCTGAGGGCGAACTGCGGCAGCATGACGCCGGCCGGCCAGAGTTACAACCTTTCGTTCCTGCTGCAGAACCAGACGATCTATACGATGGTGGGGGCGAACCTTTCGCCGATCGGCAACTTCACCATGACCCCGAGCACGCTGACGTTCTCGCCGGCGCTCGCTCCGAATGCGATCGGCGGGCCGTACAACATCGTCGTAAGCGGACCCGACGCGCAGGGAGGCAAGACGATCTGCTTCGAGGTGACGATTCACGACAACGGCTATCGCCATTGCTGCACCGACACCTTCTGCATCACGCTGCCGGTCTGCAAGGATTGCTGCACGGGCTTCCGCATCGCGCAGGGGCAGCAGGTCGGCATCAAGTACAACACCGCCGGGCAGGTGGGCCTCAGCACGTCGTTCACGGCGGGGCCGATGCCGATCATCGCGGCCTCGGCCACGGTGGTATCGGCGACGATCTCGCAGGGATGCCAGGGCTTCAAGCCGGTCGGGAGCGTCTCGGCCGACATCATCAACGCGAACGCGTTCGCGGGCCTTCCGGGGCCGAGCTTCTCGGTGCCGCCGATTGCTCCGAACATGAGCCGTGAGGTGAAGTGGGGCACGAATCCGACGGGTGTGTCGGTGGTCAACAAGCCGATGAACCTGCTGATTCAGTTCCCGCCGCCGCCGAGCACGCCGAAGTGCAGCGACACGGTGCGGTTCTGCATTCGGTATCGGTTCACCGACACGAGCTGCCGCACCTGCGACACGCTGATCTGCTATCAGATCATCCGTCGCGGGAAGCCGGTGATCGGGACGCCGATCGGAACCAGCCTGGCGGCGGGCGTGCCGAAGGCGAAGGATGTATCCGACGACGAGCGTGGTCGTTCCGAGAAGGAGCCGACGGCACGTCTTCAGAGCCTTGCATCCGACGGCGCCGAGGCGACGATCAAGATGACCAACGGCACCGACGGCATGCTGACGTTCCATGTGGCGCCGTCCGACGGCGGCGGCCCGTCCGATGCGCTCACGGTGATCGCGTTGGAGATCGAGCCGATGCCGGGCGTGGGCCCGGTGATCGCAAGCGACGGTGCCTCCACGTACCCGAGCGTCGACAACCGCGCGCGCGTGCCGGTGACGATCGCCCAGGGGGCGTCGAAGCAGATCGGCCTGAAGTTCACCAACGGCGTCGGCGCGATCGCCTGGTGGAACGACATCCGCGTCTACTATACGTATGCCGACTCCCCCGCCGATACCAACATCGGCTACATGCGCGTTACCGCGCGCACGCCGGCCGGCATGGGGGGCGACACGCTCGTATTGGATCCGAACGCCGGAGAGAAGCGAACGGACGTGCGGACCTACGCGCTGAAGTTCACCAGCAACAATCCGACGGCGGATTCGATCGCCTCGGTGACGATCAGCGTGAAGAGCCCGGTGCGAATCCTCGCCGTCGGTCCGACGGTCGACAGTTCGATGACGATCATCGGATTCCGTGCCGACAGCAAGGCGGCCGTTCTGCTCGACGTCGACGTCGATTCCGACGGTGCCTACACCAGCGTTCGGCTCCCGAAGGGTGCGAGCTATGGCCCGATCTATCTGACCGTGGCCGGGGCGGCGAGCGATACGCTGGCGTTCGACTACGAGACGCATGATGGAGACGGCGGCATCGTGACGAAGGGTGATGTGAAGATCGACCGTCCGATCACCTCGGCGGTTCGCCTCGAGGACGGCGGCGACACCATGGTCA
>CAZJYH010000384.1:0-5199 GCA_964549365.1 uncultured Alphaproteobacteria bacterium | reverse complement strand
GCGTTATATAATCATTGAGTCATCGATGACACGCAGCAAGAAAGCCTGGTTCACGATCCTCGGCATCGTCGTAGGCATCGTGTTGGGCAGTCCGCTGGAGAAGCTCATCTCCGGCGACAGCATCTACGACCAGATGGAGAAGTTCCGGCAGGTGCTCTTCGTCGTTCAGAAGAACTACGTCGATGAGGTGCAGACACCGAAGCTCGTGGAGTCCGCGATCGTCGGCATGTTGAACGAGTTGGACCCGCATTCGATCTACATCTCGGCCGAGCAGCAGAAGCGCGTGGAGGAGGACTTCCGCGGCAGCTTCCAGGGCATCGGCGTGGAGTTCGATGTGGTGCACGACACCATCACCATCGTCACGCCGATCAGCGGCGGCCCCTCCGAGGCGCTCGGAATTCAGGCCGGCGACAAGATCGTGAAGATCGACGGGCAGACCGCCGTCGGCATCTCACGTGAGGATGTGCCGAAGAAGCTGCGCGGCCCGAAGGGAACGCACGTGACCGTCACGATCGTCCGCACGCAGGTGAAGGACCCGATCGTGTTCGACATCACGCGCGACGACATCCCGCTCTACACTGTCGACGCCGCCTTCGTCGACGACAGCGGCACCGGCTACATGGCGATCAACCGCTTCGCCGAGCCCACGTACGACGAGATGATGAAGAACCTGGAGAAGATGAAGGCCGACGGCATGAAGCGGCTGATCCTCGATCTCCGCGGCAATCCCGGCGGCTACATGGAGAAGGCCATCCGCATGGTCGACGAGTTCGTCTCCGGCGGCAGGACCATCGTCTACACCAAGAGCACGCGCAGCCCGGAGCAGGATACCTACACCTCCGAGGACGGCCAGCAGTACGAGAAGCTGCCGCTGATCGTGATGGTCAATCGCGGTTCGGCATCGGCCTCGGAGATCGTCGCCGGCGCGATCCAGGACCTCGATCGCGGCCTGATCGTCGGCGAAACCTCGTTCGGCAAGGGCCTCGTGCAGCGTCAGTTCCCCTTGAACGACGGCTCCGCCTTCCGCCTGACGATCGCGCGCTACTACACCCCCTCCGGGCGGTTGATCCAGCGCTCGTACGACCACGGCAAGGATGACTACTACGCGATGAAGAACCGGCGGGACGACGAGGAGGGGGACAACGTCGATCACAAGAACGACGTCCCCGACTCCAGCCGCCCGATCTTCCACACCGCAAGCGGCCGCAAGGTGCTCGGCGGCGGCGGTGTGACGCCCGACTACGTTGTCAAGCCGGACACGTTGACGCCGCTGGAGATCGACGTCGCTCGGAAGAACGTCTTCGTGGAGTACATCGACCAGTACCTGACCGCGAACGGACCGAAGGTGCGCGCCGAGTACGGCAGCAACTTCAAAAGCTTCCGCGATCACTTCACGATCACCGAGACGATGTACAACGACTTCATGGCCCTGGCCAAGAAGAAGGGAGTGACGGCGGACGCGAAGCAGATCGCGGCCGATCGCGAGCGACTGGAGACCATGCTGAAGGCCCGCCTCGCGCGCAGCCTCTGGGGGAACAGCGCCTACTACCAGGTGATCCTCACCGACGACAACCAGTACCAGAAGGCGGTGACCCTCTTCCCGGAAGCGTCGAAGATCGCGACGCTCACGATGCGGTAGGCCGCACCGCGCCGCGCGATCGGCATTGAAACGAAGCGCCCCTGTCCGAATCACCGGACAGGGGCGCATGCGTTTACGAGGTTGCCGACGGAGCAGATCCCTACACGATCAACCCCATCTTCTCCTACATCGAGCGGAGGCGCGGCTCGGCGGCGGCGCGCGCGCGTTCTGCGCCGCGGGCAAGCAGTCGATCGAGCTCCGCCGAGTCCTGCGTCAGCTGATTGTACCGCTCGCGGATCGGCTTCAACGCCTCGATCACCACTTCCGCCACGCGCTTCTTCAGATCGCCGTAGCCGCGTGCGTCGGCGAAGTCCGCCTCCGACTCCGCCTCCGTGCGGCCGGTGACGGCCTTGTAGATGCTGAGCAGGTTGTTCACGCCGGCGCGCTCGGGATCGTCGGAGAAACGAATCTCCTTCCCCGGATCGGTCACCGCCCGCTTGAACGCATACTCGATCTCCGCCGGCTCATCCAGCAGGCGCACCGCGTGGCCGCGGATGTGCGCGTACGTGCCGGACATCTTCACCGTGGGATTGTCGAGCCCCATGATCCTCGCGCCGACCTTCGGGATCACCGGCTCCGGCACCACGAACGTCGGGCCGTAGAGGTGATTGAAGCGCTCGGCGATGTTGCGCGCCAGCTCCACATGCTGCTTCTGATCCTCCCCCACCGGCACCTCGTCGGCATCGTAGAGCAGGATGTCCGCCGCCATCAGCACAGGGTAGTCCAGCAGCCCCGTGAGGATCGTCTCCTGTCGGGCCGACTTGTCCTTGTACTGCGTCATCTTCTGCAACCATCCGAGCGGCGTCACGCAGTTCAACAACCAGCACCCCTCGGCGTGCGCGGTCACATGGCTTTGAACGAAGAGCGTGCTCTGTTCGGGATCGATGCCGGCGGCCAGATACATCGCCGCGTACTCGCGCGTGCGCTGCCGCAGCGCCGCGGGGTCCTGCTGCACCGTCAGGCTGTGCAGGTCCACGATGCAGAAGAAGTTCTCCTTTTCGGCCTGGCCCGCCACCCACTGCTTCAGCGCACCGAGGTAGTTGCCGAGATGAAAGCTGCCCGAAGGCTGCATGCCGCTGAAGACGCGAGGGCGTCCGGCGGCCGGTGTTGATGGTTGGTCTGTCATAGCTGTGTATGTAGATGCTCGTGTGAGAGTTCAAAGTTCAAAATGCACAGTTCAAAAAGGCATCCGTTCACGTGCCACCCGGAGGGAAGTGGAACTGCAGCAGCCTCCACTCATGAACGAAAACTGTTCACTGTGCTTTGCCGTTTCGCCGAAGCTTGGATGTAGCAACGATCTTCGAGATCACGGCAACAATCTGGCGGGTTTCATCAACCAATAGCTCCAATCGCCGACCTGAAACCAACGTTGACATCTGAAGCAATCGCAGCCAATAGAGACTTTCGCGGGCCTCCTTCTGAGCGATTGAGAGTTTATGAATGAAGTCCGCCTTGCTCTCGGCTGCCTGTGCCTCTTCTACATTCGCCCCAACTGAAGTAGAAGCTCGAAGATATTGTCGCGCCGGTATTCCGGCTGCCGGATCCTTGCGCTCCAGCAGATGTCGCGTCAGAGCAATCGCCCGTAGGGCATACGCAAGCGTTCTCTCGGTTATCGGTTGAACCGGACTGTCAGTTGCAGAAACGATAAACATGGCTGCCCCCATTTTGCATTCTGCATTTTGAACGTTGAACTCATTCCAATGCCACCTGCGTCCTCACCATGTCGTCCAGCGTCTCGCGGCGGCGGATGAGCCGTGCCGTGCCGTCCTGGACGAGCACCTCGGCCGGTCGCGGTCGGCTGTTGTAGTTGTTCGACATGGCGAAGCCGTAGGCCCCGGCGTTCCTGATGGCGAGGATGTCCCCCTCCGCCGTCTCGCTCAGCTTGCGGTCGGTGCCGAACGTGTCGGTCTCGCAAATGCAGCCGACGACCGTGTAGATCCGCTGCGTGCCGTCCAGCCGATCGGCGTTGACGATCGTGTGGTAGGCGTCGTAGAACATCGGACGGATCAGGTGATGCAGCCCGGAGTCGGTGCCGATGAACGCGCACGACGGCGTCTGCTTCAGCACCGTGGCGGTGGTGAGCAGCCAGCCGGACTCGCTGACGAGGAACTTTCCCGGCTCGAACCAGAGCTCCAGCTCGCGCCCGTAGTCGGCGCAGAACGCCCGGAAGCGGGTCACGAGCGTGTCGGCCAACGCGTCGACGTCGGTGGCGACATCGTCCGGCTTGTAGGGGACCTTGAAGCCGCTGCCGAAGTCGATGAAGCGGAGATCCGGGAAGTCGGCGGCGTGGTCGAACAGGATCTCGGCGCCGGTGACGAACGTGGCGGGATCGAGGATGTCGGAGCCGGTATGCATGTGCAGCCCGGCGATGTTCATCCCGTACCCCTTCACCACGCGCAGGATGTGGCGCATCTGGTGGATGGAGATCCCGAACTTCGAGTCGATGTGCCCGGTCTGGATGTGCGCGTTGCCGCCGGCGAGGATGTGCGGGTTGATGCGGATCGCGCACGGCGTCGCGGCGAACTGCTGCCCGAACCGCTCCAGCACCGATATGTTGTCGATGTTCACCAGCACGCCCAGCTCGACGGCGCGCTCGATCTCGGAGAACGCCACGCAGTTCGGTGTGTAGAGGATGTCCGATGCCGGAACGCCGCAGCGCATCGCCAACTCGATCTCGTGGATCGACACGGCGTCGATCCCCGCGCCGAGCCCGTGGATCAGGCGGATGATCGCCATGTTGCTGTTCGCCTTGCACGCATACAGCAGCCGCAGCTGCAGCCCCGCGAACGCGTCGCGCAACTGCGTGTACTGCCGCTCGATCACGGCGGCATCGTAGACATAGAGGGGGCTTCCGAATTCCTCGACAAGGGAGCGGGCCGTGCGGCCGCCGATAGTGAGCATGCTCATGTTGATTTCAATGCCTTCCGATTGGGAGCGGATGTGTCGGCACGCCACGCCATGCAACGCCGCCGGTCGCGGCACAGCATGAAGAGGCTGCACGCCTTGAACTTGATGGATAGGAGAATCATGGCGGCTACGGCCCGCGGTGCCCGGCGATCACTCCCGCGCGCGAACCCGTTGTCTGACCGGCTTCGCTGGGCGAGCGATGCCGGAACAACCGGAACACGCACGTCCGCCTAGACGCTACCCGGCCAGTACTTATACGCACCGTCAGGCCCCGCGGCTACTGCCTCGGCGCGCTTGACGGCATCGACGTTCAACGGACCGTAGATGTGTGGGAACATCTCCCCATGGGCCCGCTCGTACTTCAACTCCGCGGCAAGATGCTCGGGGTCGATTGCGAGCACGAGCACCTCGGGTACGCCCGTGTAGAACCGGTTCAGACTGCGCTCCACCTGTTCGGCGGTGGAGCAATGAATGAACCCTTCGGTACCGAGTGATGCCGCCGCATAGCTCCCCCCCGCCTGGGCCGTGGCCCACGCATCCGGAAGCGTGATATGGTAGATCGTCGACATGCGGTTCATCATCAGAGTACGAACGCCCCGGCGTCGAACACCGGGATACGAGCCGCAAGTTTAGCAAAAGTTCGCCGGACGATC
>CAZJYH010000383.1:0-5206 GCA_964549365.1 uncultured Alphaproteobacteria bacterium | reverse complement strand
ATCCATCATAACGCTCAACACATCCCCAGGTGTTGTCCCCGTTCTCTTTTCATTCTCATTGTTCATGAGGAGTATTGCCGTATGCTCAAACGTGAAGACCACGTTGCGCACAAGGAACCGGGCGCACGACGCGCGTATGCGTCGATGATCGACCCGGCCCTGACTCGATTCAACCTCTCGTACGATGCCGATCGTGTTGCACGTCGGCGGAACCGCAGGCGATACCGTATGAAGCGGGGCCCGTTCCCGGGTGCCGTGGCCGCATATCGTGGTGGCCCGGTGCCGCGGCTTCCGCTGAACCTGCACCGTGCGTTCGTCGCCTCGATGACCGCGTTCGTGCTCGTGCTCCTGATCGGAACGGCCCGAGCCCATGCCCAGACTCCCGCCCCGGATTCTCTTCGTCGCGGGCTCACGTTGCTGTACGTCGGGCACTGCAACCCCGACTGCTTCGCCGACACCGTGTACGGCTCACCCGGCATCGCCGCCGACGGCGCGCCGATCCTCCTGCCGCGCCTGATCCTCTGGGGAGGGCCGGACCCGGCGTTGCTGAACAACCCGGCAACACACGACTCCATCGCCGCGTGTATGGGGCCGGTGCCGCTCGCGAAGCGGCGCGCCGCCACCGCCATCACGTACCCCGCCTGGGGCTCGCTCTCGGGCGCCGTCGCGTTCGGCCGCTACAACGCGAACGACTCCCTCGCCGATATGCTCCTCACCGTCTGGGGGACCGTCGAGGAGCAACACGGGAGCAGCGTCGAGCTGCGCGATACCGCGCGTTGTCTCTTCCTCTTCGGCGGCGTGCTCGACTCGCTCGACGCGATCGATCTCGGCGCGGTCACGGCCACCCTCGGTGACGCCGCCCCGCGCCCGACCCCATACGCCGCGTACGTTGCGCGTCCGGGCATCGAGCTTGCGAACCCCGGCGCGCGCGATCTCTCCGGCCGCATGAGCTACGAACTTCCGTCCATCATTCTCGCCGATACTCCGCCCGATACGTCACAGCACAACGCGACGCACGAGGGGACGCCGAACGCTCTTGCGTTGCGCGTGTTCCCGAACCCGGCTGCGACCGCCGCCACCATCACCGCGTTCGCCATGCCGGCCGGCGCGTACCTGGTCGAGATCGTCGGCGCCGACGGCGCGGCCGTGCTCCGTCAGGATGTCCGGCTCGACGTTTCCGGCGATCTCTTGCGCACCGTCGACGTCGCGCGGTTGCCCTCGGGCTACTACATGGCGCGCATCACGAGCAACGGCCGACTTCTCACCGCCCGGCCCATCATCGTGACGCGATAGGGTTATGGGTGATGAGTGATGGGTTATGGGCTCAGGCGCGTGACCGGAAGCTGTACACTCGCCGGGTATACAGCCCATGCATGCGACGAACGGCCCGCTCCAGGCACCAAGCACCAAGCCCTAAGCACTAAGCTCTACGTACCAGGCACCAAGTTTTCAACACTCAACTGTTCCACATATGAACTCCATCACTACCATGTTCCGCCGTGCGCTCGCGTGCGCGCGCACTCTTCGATGCGCGGCCGGGCTCCTCGTGCTTGCGCTCGCGGCCGTGCCCGCACTTCGCGCGCAGTACGCTCCCGAAGTCTTCTCGCTCAAGAACGCCGCCGATCTCTACGACGAACGCGGCTACCAGCAGGGCAAGGCCCTTTCCATCGACGGGCACCTCGTCGTCTCCGAGGCAAACGGCAACGTCTCGTACTCCTATCCGCTCGGCGCGATCTCCCGCAACGGCTACACCATCGCCGCCGAACTGAACTACTGCGGCTCCGTTGCGTTCACGACCTACCGGGATTACCACATCGGCCACGACGGGTACACCAACCCGAGCGGCATCGGCTTCAACGAACCGTTCGTCGAGGCGCCCACCACCTACGAGGGCTGGCGCAAGTTCTCGCAAAATCGTCCCGCCTGGGTACTGGGCGTCAACAGCTGGGCCGTGCTCGTGCTCGGCACCAACACCCACTTCCTCAACGATCCGAAGTCGCGTCTGTACGTGCACGGCGCGAACGATAGCTCGTATTCCGATGTGGACATGCACTTTCTGTGCGACGGCTACGACGTGATGAACCGTATGACGGACCTCGGCGCCGTCGGCGCTGCCGATCTGCAGGGCACGACGCACGTCGACAACATCCGCCTGCTTCGCGCCGACGGCTCGGTGCTCGATCTGGTCAACGCCAACGCCCGCACCGCAACGCGCGCCGACCTTCGTCCCGAGCTGTACACCGGGTATTACTTGCCGATGGAGGCCAACGCCTCGGGCTATGCCCTCGTGACCTACGACTCCGCGTACTGGACCCCGTGGATTCAGGAGAAGCTCGCGGACATCCCATCGACCCAGCGCGCCCCGCTCGTGCCGCGCGCCGTGCATTACTTCGACGGTTCAGGATTAGAATACGTCTTCAAGGAGCACGTAGCCCCGTTCGGAAGCGCGCCCTACGCAGGGAACGAGGCGACGACCGGCGGGCGCTACGGGGGGCCGACCATCTTCTACCTGGAGGAGATCAACGACGCCGGCGTGAACCTCGTCACGTTCGACCGCTCGCGGCACTACCCCGTCTTCCGTCCGGACTACGGCATCGGCGACGACTCGACGCGCGGCCATGCGCTCGTGACCGACTTCGGCGGGTTCCATCTCTCCTACGGGGTCAACTCGTTGACCTTCTCCGGGTTCGGCCGCTCGACGAAGGTGCTCTTCGACAAGGTGATGCCCAGCGGCGGCGCAAGCGACACGTCGTGGATGCCGATCGCCGCCCAGGGTCTGCCGAACGGATGGGCCGCGGCGTATGCCCGCTACGACTCGACGTCCCCCTATAAGGACTCGACGACCGGCGCGCTGTACCACTCGTGGCTCGGGTACGTCACGGCCGTCGTCGACCCCGAAGGGCGCCGCACGACGTTCACCTACGAGCCGTACGAACGCCACTACCGCAACTTCAACTTCCCGTACACCAACCCGGTTGCCGGGCAGGTCGTCAAGCTGAAGAACCTGCGCCTGAAGAGCGTGACGGAACCCGGCGCGCGCTACGATCTCACATACTACAAGGACGCCTGCCCGGATCTCTACACGCGGAATGATCCCGGCCTGTTCGCCGTCGGCGCCGACGCCCAGTCGGTGACCGTGAACATGCCGTCGGCCGAGAACCCGGCGCTCCTCTCGAACGTCGTCGGCATGGTGCGCAAGTACGCCCCGGACGGCGCGCCGCTCACGACCGACCGCTATACGTTCAAGTATCAGAGCGGCACCACGTTCGCCGATGCGAGCGCGCACGTGCGCATCGACGACGTGACGAACGACACCACGGCCGGCGAGAACACATACTATCGATTCCAGTTGCCGAACATCGCGCCGAAGCTGCCGACCCCGCGCTACACGGCGGTGACCTCCACCACCACACGCGCGGCGGGCGTGACGACCGTCACGACGATCGACTACAGCACGAGCAGAACCTTGCTCACGACCTCGGCGTTCGGCTCGGGCTATCCGGTCAACCTCTCGGCCTGGGGGACGCCGTATCTCGTGCTCGACACCGCGCGCACCGTGACCGTGGACGGGCTCGTGTTATCGCGCGAACGTTCATCGTTCACCATCGACACCGTTCGGCGTTATAACGCTCCGGCGCTCGCCGGGCTCTTCGGCCTGGGCGTCATGAAGCGGACCACGACGATGCTCGACCCCGGAACGGGCCTTGCGCGGCTCTCGACATCGACGGAGTTCCTGCACCTGCCGCTCGTCGACACCGTCGGGCTCGGCATCACGATCTACCACCAGAAGCTCATCGAGCACCCGCTGTATGACTCGCTGATGGCGATCGGCGCGTATCCACCCGGCACGAAGTTCTACGATGAGATCGTGCAGAACGACCCGCGCGTGCGTCGCGTCTCGATCGACACCGTTCGCCGGCGCGTGCTGGTGCCGCCGGTCGCGGGGCTCGTGCGGCGCACCGAGACGCGCGACGCGTCCGGTCTGTTGCTCGGCGCCACGGCCGCGCGCTACCACACCGGACCGGACCCGGACAGCCTGTTACCCCTCGGTGACTTCATCGGCTACAGCCTGTACGGCATGAAGATGGCCGACACCGCGATCGGCGCCGGCGGCGTGCGGCGGTTCGTGGCCGGGACGGTGGCGGAGTACGTCGGACGGCGCCCGGCGCTCACCGTCAACGCGAACGGTGCGCTCACGCGCCTCTCGTACGACTACGCGTTCCCCGATGCGATCGACGGCGCGGGACTCCCCATCGTGCCGACGGCGACGCTGCGCGACAACCGCGACAGCATCCGCACGGTGACGCTGCGCGGCTCCTCGTTCACGAACCCGACCGAGGAAGCGATGGCGATGAAGCGGTACGTGCGCGCCTACGACCCGACGTTCGTGACGCTCGACACGGCATCGATCGCCGAGTACGTCGAACGGACGTTCTACGGGCAGGTTGCCGGCACGCGCGACGCGAACGGCCATTACTCGGCGGTCGCCTACGACAAGAACGGACGTGTCGTGACGGTCTGGCAGCCGGGGGACTTTCAGAGCAGCGACACGACGTACGCACGCGACGAGAGCGGGACGTTCACGACGACCGGCGACGGGATGACGGCGTACACGATCCACCACGGGAACGTGATATGCGATCCGAACGATCTGCCGAACGACACGGCGCGGGATGAGCGGGTGCTTGCCTGGGGGATGTTCGCCGACGATCCCATCACGAGCGTCCCGACGTGCCCGGAATGCACCGGCACGCGCACGCAGGAGAACCCGGATACCAAGGGGCGGGCCGAGCGGGGCCTGATGGGGGATTGTCGCAGCCCGATTCCGTACGAGCTGCGCCTGCCGGCCGTGGCCGAGGCGAACGTGCTGGTCGTGCCGTCCGACGCGGTACGGATCACGAGCCTTGACAGTGTGACGCTGCGGCTCTACGTCGCAAGCGTGTCGGGCACGTGCGTCAACTTCACCGTCGAGATCCCGGCGCTCGGGGTCACGAAGACCTACGTGCTGAACTGCGAGCAGGCGGCAAGCGGCGGGGGCGGCGGCGGGAACAACGGCGAGACGAAGGAGCAGCGGCGGGGGCTTGCATCGGCCGGCGCGGGGGACAGCACGTTCCTGTATGTGAACCTGACGCCGCACCGGGCCACGCTGGCCGCGTATCCGGCCGGGCAAACGCTGGCCGTGCGCATGACGGTGAGCACGCCGGGG
>CAZJYH010000382.1:0-5207 GCA_964549365.1 uncultured Alphaproteobacteria bacterium | reverse complement strand
GGAGACGCCGTCGCTGTAGAGAAGGAACGTTTCGCCCGGCTCGTACTCCACCGTGTATTCCTGCAGAAGCTCCGCGAACAGTTCGCGTGAGCAGAGGCCCAACGCAACGCCTGTGGGAACGAGCGCATCCACCTCGGAGCGGGACCGGCGGATGATCGGCGTGTGGCCGGCGCGCGCATACGATACGCTTCGGCGCGTGGTGTCGAACACCAGCATCGTGGCCGTGATGAACGAGCCGCGGGTTATCACCTCGAACAGGTGTTCGTTCAGCGTGATGAGGATATCCCTCGGCGAGCCGTGCTGGCCACATGCCACGTGCACCATGCCGTGGAACTCGGCCATGTAGAGCGAGGCCGCAAGGCCCTTTCCCGAGACGTCGGCCACGGTCACCAGGAAGCGCCCGTCGCCCAGCTTGATCACATCGTAGTAGTCGCCGCCGACCGCCTGTGCCGGCTGCGAGATCGCGCTGATCGAGATGCCGGGGATCTCGGGCATCTCTGCCGGGAGCAGGCTCTCCTGAATTCTGCGGGCGGTCGCCAACTCCTCACGGTACCGCTGGCGTGCCAGCTCCTCCTCGTACAACCGCGCAACCTCGAGTGCCGCCGCCGCCTGCGCCGCAACGCCGGCGATGAACGAGATCTGGCTGCCGCTCAGGTTCCCTTCGTCGTGTGGGCGGCTCATCAGGATGGCGCCCGTAACACGACCCTGCGCATACATGCCGATGATGTACGGGAAGTACATCTGCAATCCCTCCAACTTCGGATCGGAGACGGTCTCCAGCAGGATCAGGTTGTGCGTCTGCCGAAGCTGATGCCGCAGCGATTCCACGGCCTCGGTGTCTACCGGAACGGGGGCGAACTCGCTCGCTCGCGCAACCGGCTTCAGCATGCCGTTGTCGTTCGGATCCTCGATCGCGACACAGACGCCGCGCAGGTCCAGCGCGCTCTGCAGCGTGGTGGCGGTGCGTTCGGCAACCGCCTGCGCTCCGATCGTCTCGGTGATCTCCGCCGAGTACGTGGCAAGCCGCCCGGAGTAGTCGCGCCGCTGCGGAAAGAACCGGTTCTCGATCGCGGTCTGCACCTTGCGCTTGACCGGCTCGAACACCATCACGAAGAGGACGAAGCTCAGCACCTCCACCGTCCCCTTGAACTCCTGCGCGATGAACGAGCCCAGCGCGCGGCCCACGCCGTAGCCGACGGCCAGGTACAGCCCGGCGATGAGCGCCATGGTGGCGGTGTAGACCAGCGTGGTCTTCACCACGCGCCCGAGATCCATCACCTGATACCGGAACACGGCGTAGCCGAAGGAGACCGGAAGCGCCAGCAGCAGCAGCACCGGGAGCAGATACTGCGGGTACATGATCGCCACGCCCGCGATGGTGCTCTGAATGATCATCGTGTAGATGAGCGCCACGCCCGCCAGGATCGAGCCGATCAGGATCACCGTCACCGGCCGGCGATCCGCCAGCGCGGGCAGATGCCGATACCCGCGATACAGCAGCGCGATGCCGCCGCCGAAGCAGAGCACGCGCAGGGCGATCGCCATGTAGTTGAACGCGGTCCCGAGGGCGGGAGGAAGCTCGACGTCGACATAATAGAGCGCCGTTATCACCATCGTCGGCGCGAGCATCAGCAGCGATGCGGCGTTCAGGGTAGTGCGTCCCACGCCGCGGTGCATGAACTCCTGTTCGATCGGGAAGATCGTGAAGAACCGGAGCCAGAAGATGAAGAACGAGGCGTTGAGGATCGACCAGGGGATGCCGATGTACGGCGGCAACAATCCGCCGCCGAGCGTCGGGAAGCTGAACGCGAAGATCACGCAGGCGGTGGTCAGGAAGAATTGTTGCTGCACCCGCCCACGCGGGCGGGTCAACAACACCGTCAACCCGATTACCAGCCACAGGAGCGAGAGCACCGGGATGAAGACGGGGAAGAAGAGGAACTGCCTGCTCAGGACGATCCGCAGGAAGAGTATGCGGCCGTTGCGTTCGATGACGTAGCGGATCGGGACACCGATCGGTGAGTCCTGCAGCGCATCCTGACCGATGTTGATATCGACCCTGCCGTTGGGCCCGCCAAGCGTCGTCAGGTCGCGCTCGCCGATCGCCACAACGATGTCGCCGGTGCGCACGCCGGCGCGATCGGCATTCCCACCCGGTATCACGTGCGTCACCATCAGGCGCGGCACATGGTTGACGTTGACCGCCTCCCACAGACAATCGTCCGTGTGCATCATGCTGTTCGGGATCGCGCCGATCAACGACGTCACGATCGCGGCGAACGATACGAGCGCAATCAGCCAGTAGAGAACGCGGAGGTGGGTCTCGGAGGCGCGACGAATCGCGCGGCGATAGAACGGTATCGTGGGCTGTTCAACCATCATGAACATGGAGGCGTGCCGCGTCGTCGGCGGCACATCGCCCTGCGGCAGGCGATTCGCTCATGCGGGCCGCGGAGCGTGCGGACGCGCGCTCGAGCGCTCGGCAAAGTTACCGGAATTCCACGGAGATACTCCCGTGCGATACCGGGGAATCCGCATCATCCTGCAACAGATGTACGAGGCCGATGTGATGGCCTGAGTACGCTCATCATGCATCGGTGTTACGTCTGAACACAGGTATTTGTGGCGCGGCCGTCGTCTTCCGGAGAGCCCGGCGTGAACCGATACCCCACCGACGCGGCCGTTCACGAGATGTTCCCGCGCACGGGCCGTTGCCGGCACCGCGCGACTTCCCGTTTGCTATCCAGCGCTGCGGAATCTAAGTTCGGGCCGACCTCCCCCGATCCTTCCGGCGCAAACCACTCATCGGAGCGAGCGAATTATGCGCAGCAACATTCTCTGCCTCGCCGCGATCACCATCCTCGGGTTGACCGGGGCGATTCATTCATCCATCGCACAACAGGGGGGCACCGTGCCTGCCGAATATGCCGCCGTCGCCGATTCCATTCTTTCGAGAGCGCTGCTCGCCGGTCGGGCATATCCGTTGCTTGCGTCGCTGACCGGTTCGGTCGGGGCACGGCTGAGCGGTTCGCCGGCCGCCGCCAGGGCGGTCGAGTGGGCCCGTGCCGCGATGCAGAAGGAGGCGCTCGATCGCGTGCGCCTGCAGCCGGTGACCGTTCCGCACTGGGAGCGAGGCACCGCCGCCGAGGCGAGGATCCTCACCACGGCGCCGGGCGAGTCGGGGCGCATGCGCGTGCTGGCGCTCGGCGGAAGCGTCGCCACGCCGACCGAGGGGGTCACCGCCGAAGTGGTGGAGGTCAGGAGCCTCAAGGAGGCCGAGGCGCTCGGCGATCGGGGACGCGGAAAGATCGTCTTCTTCAACCGCCCGATGGATAAGACCCTGCCGAGCACGTTCGATGCCTACGGCGGCGCGGTGGATCAGCGGGTCGGCGGGGCGGTCGCGGCCGCAAAGGTGGGGGCCGTTGCCGTGCTGGTGCGGTCGATGACCACCGCCACCGATACGTTCCCCCATACCGGCACGATGCACTACGACGACGGCGTGCCGAAGATCCCCGCCGCGGCCATCAGCACCGTCGACGCCGACCGACTCTCGCAGTTGTGCGCCACCGGCCGGAGCACGCGCGTGCTGCTGCGCATGGATCCGCGGACGCTTCCGGACGCAGAGTCGGCGAACGTGATCGGCGAGCTGACCGGCACCGACAAACCGGGAGAGGTGATCGTGATCGGCGGACATCTCGACAGCTGGGATGTCGGCCAGGGTGCCCACGACGACGGCGCGGGCGTGGTGCAGGCGATCGAGGCGCTGCGATTGTTGAAGAGCCTCGGGCTCAGGCCGCGGCGCACCATCCGGGCGGTGCTCTTCATGAACGAGGAGAACGGGCTGCGCGGCGCGACCGCCTACGCCAAGGAGGCAGAGGGGAGCGCCGAACGGCACATCGCCGCCATCGAGAGCGACCGCGGAGGCTTCGCGCCGCGCGGCTTCGATGTCGACGGAGACGATGTGCAGGTTGAGCGGATCGCATCGTGGGCGAAGCTGTTCGAGCGGATGGGGGCGGACCGTATCCGCAAGGGGGGGAGCGGCGCCGACGTGGGCCCGCTGAAGGCGCACGGCGCGCTGACGATCGGCCTGATCCCGGAATCGCATCGATACTTCGACTATCACCATTCGGCCAACGACACGTTCGACAAGGTGAACGAACGCGAGCTCGAACTCGGCGCGGCGGCGATGGCGCTCCTCGCGTGGGTGATCTCAGAGGAGGGGATGTGAGGAAAGGATGAAGGATGAAGTGAAGAGCCCGGGACGGCGAGAGCGCACACGGCTTCTTCGGCGTGCGGCGGCATAGCCCGCGATCTTCGCAATACGCCGTAATCATACCCGGGGAGCCATGCCGCGCACGGCTCCCCGGACCTCCGGTTGTTTATGCCTCGGCCGTCTGCCGCATCGCCGCCATCGCCTCGCGCGTGGGGCCGTAGATGCCGGGGGGCACCAGGCCCGCCGAGCGCATCACGGCGGTCATCTGGCCGCGGTGGTGCGCCTGGTGCAACAACATGCCGAGGAGGATGAAGCCGCGCGTCCGCATCGAACCCCACAGCTCGATCTCGCCGGTGAGCATCTCGTCGGTCCAGTTCTCGCGGATCGTCTCGGCGAAGAGCGGTGCGGCGCGCCGATACGCCGCGATGATCTCGTTCATCGTTGCGGGCGTCGGCGCGTCGAAGGAAGGCGTGTCGATGGTCAATCCCATGCTTGCCGGTACGCCGCCCAACACGGTGGTGAGATGCCAGGCCAGTTCCCGCAGCGATCGAAAGCCCTCGTTGTCCGCGCTCGCTCCGGCGGCCTCGTCGGTGATCCGCTCGAACGCCTCGATCGTGCTGTTTCCTTCGATCTCCCACTGCCCCAAGAAGTCGCTCATTTTCCGGTACATGCTCGTTGCTCCGTTTGTCGGTTGAAGAGATTCCGCGTGCGCGCCGGCGGCCCTTGCGAGCTGTTCGGCTGCGAGCTGTTCGGCCCTTGCAAGCGGCGCGGCGCGCTGCGTCGATGTGATGGGCAAACGTATTCCCGGGTTGTGACAACAGTATGTCAGGAGCCTGCGGCGGCGTGAAGATTTCTTCGATGGGATCGTGTGGGGATCGCCGGCGGCGCTATTCGTAGAGCGCGGCGACGGCCGCGGCGCGAGAGCCCACCATCGCGCGGAGGCTATCCGGCGCGAGCACCTCGACCTCGGTGCCGAAGGAGAGGAGCCAGGGGA
>CAZJYH010000381.1:1041-5215 GCA_964549365.1 uncultured Alphaproteobacteria bacterium | reverse complement strand
AGCTCGATGTTCGTCTCGGGACCGGTCACGGTGAACACGTGACGCCCACCCTCGGTCGACGGCGGGAACTTGACGACCACAGTGGCACCCATCGGCGCGTTGGTGAGCTTGCCGCGCAGCATCGACTGATAATCCTGCTCCATGTAGCCCATGGTGTACATGTTGCCGGTGGGGAAGATCATCCTGTTGACCACAACGTTCTCCTCGACCGCAACGATACAGGTATCGACGGCCACGGGCGCCATCACCTCGGCGTGCCCAACGTCGGTGACCGAGTAGCTGCCGTTGTTCTGGATCCAGTAGCTGGAAGTTCCGCCACCGCCGGGGCCGGGGAACGCACCGTCGCCCGGAACCAGGAACTTGCACTCGCCGATCATGTTCGCGCAGGTGACCGGGTCGATCCCGTTGTCGGCGGCCTTGACGATATCGGTATAGGTGGAGGCGATCTCCGAATCGGTGAACGGGCTCGGGAACGTCACCGTGGTGTCGAAGCCCTGGAGCATCTCACCGTTGGTGGTCATCGTGAACTCCTTGCATCCGAGGTGGACGTTCGGATACCACTCGACCTCGCCGATGTCCGTGCACTTCCAGATCTTGGCCACCGAGTCGTAGTCCATCTTGATCTTGCGCATCTTCTTCTTCGTCTGGTTCACGTTCAGCATCGTACAGATCATGAACTTCACGGGCGTGTTGTCCGCCTTGTTCTTGCGGCACAGAGTCATGTCGAACCAGTACTGGAGCTGCTTGTCGATCGTCGGATCGCACCCGGGATTCGGCGGCTTCTGCTGTGTGATCTTGAACTTGATCGTGTCGTCGGGGAAGCCGGGGATCGGCGTCGACCCCTCCTTCACCTTCTTCGTGGCGGCCACCGGTTGCGCCGAGGCCTCGATGCCGGCAATCAGCATTCCGACAACGAGCGTTGCGACCAGAGCTGCGCCGTGCAGTTTGAACATGTTGCGCATGTGAAATCCTCCCATGCAGTTGATGTGAGCACGCGGTTCATATGAACCATGGATCGGGGTAGAACATGGGGCGAATGCTCTCTGGACGCTACCGAACAAGAGGATCGAAGAAAGGGAATCTGGACATGCGCTGCGCAACGCTTTGTCGACATGCCGGACGAAGACCGGACACGGAGGTCGTGAGCAGCCGCCGCGCGCGGCATTCGAACATGCTCGTGAACAGCCGCATCGTGAAGCATCGAAAAGGGCAGGATGCTATATTCCCGCCACGCCGCTCGAGATTCCCGTCGCGAGCGGCGCTCTCCGCATGCGAACGGGCCGTGCTCACGACACGACCTGTACCCCGCATCAACCGGAACTCACTATCGGAGCAACACATATGCACCAGTTTTCCAAGCGAACGGACCGTCGGTGCTTCGCGACGTCGATGACCGGCACCATCGTGATGGTCACGGTCCTGGCGATTGCCGCGGCGGCACCGGCTTGCGCTCAGGGAATCGTCGACGGCTTCATGCGCGGCGGCGGCAATGTCACCGCGGCGATCTCCTACTCGTACGAGAGATACAGCCAATACTTCGTCGGCAACGATCTGGCGAAGAACCCGCTGAACGGTGAGACACCGAACCCATCGAACACCGGTCTCGGGACGATCTCCACACAGAGCATCGCTCTGTATGCGGCCTGCGGCATCACCAACGATGTCGACGTGATCGTCTCCGTGCCGCACGTCAAGGCCCACGCAAGCGACGGTTACTGGTCGGACCAGTCGACGATTCAGGATATCTCCGCGGCGGTGAAATGGCGCGCGTTGAGCCTCGACGCCGGCTTCGCGCGTCTGGACGCCATCTGCGCGGCCGGCATTTCGCTGCCGGCGACGAACTATGTGATCGATGCGCCGGTGGCCGTGGGCCACGGAGCAACCGGCGGCGAGGGGCGCATCCTCGTGCACGCGACGCACTCCAGCGGCGCCTTCGCCACGTTGAACGCGGGCTACATCCGCCGCTCGATCGTGAGCCTCGATCGCGGGTTCGATGTGGCGGTCCCCGACGCGGTGGACCTTTCGGCCAAGGCCGGCTTCGCTTCGTCGTTTCTCACCGCGGGCGCCTGGATCAATCGCCAGAACTCGCAGGGCGGAACCAACATCGGCCCCGGAGTACCCTTCCCGGGGAACCGCATCTCCTACACCCGCGTCGGCCTCGACGCCTACGTTCCGCTCACGATGATCGTGGACGGTCTCGGGGTATCGGTCGGCGGCGCGATGACGCTCGACGGGAGCAACGTGGGGAAGTCCACGCGCATCTCGGGCGGCATCGTCTACTCCCGGCATCTGTTCTAAGGGCCGCGGTTTCGCGACACGTTTGTTATCCGCATCAATCTCATCGAGTACGATACCATGACACCAACGATACAGACAGAACCGTTCCGCGCTGCCGCGGCGCGGCTCCTGCGCGGAGCGATGCTGCTCGGGCTGCTCGGCCTGGGCCTGACCGCCTGCGACAAGACGATCGACGCGCCCGAAGCACCGGCGCTGCAGCCGATCAGCAACGATCCCACCGGCGGCTCGTGGAAGCCGATCGCAGTCCCGGGCGATTCCATCCCGTCGGTCGGCGCTCCGGACGCCGCCGCCTATGCCGCCGAACTGGCGGAGGTGAAGACGTTGCAGAGCACGATCACCTCGGCAATGAAGAGCGACATCGCATACTGGAGCGCGGGCGGCGTGCTGCGGTGGAACGAGATCGTGCGCGGCATGGTCACGCGCTACAACGTGGCTCCTCCGGTCGGCGCGCCGCTCAACCCGCTGAAGCCGTTCGCCAACCCACCGTTCGCATCGCGTGCGTACGCACTGCTGAGCGTGGCACAATACGACGCGCTGGTGGCGGTGTGGAAGGCACAGCCGCAGTTCGGCCGGCAGGCTCCGTACAAGGTGGACGAGGGGATCAAGCAGCTTGCGCCGATCTCCGACATGCCCAGCTTCCCCTCCGAACACGCGGCGATCGCGGCGGTGTCGGAGGAAGTGTTGCGCTTCCTCTTCCCCGGCGATTCGGCGTACCTGGCCGGCCGCGCGGCGAACGAGCGCGAGTCGCGCATCTGGGCCGGCGCGAACGTTCGCAGCGAGATCCGCGCCGGTGATTCGATCGGCCGCGCCGTTGCGCAGCGCGTGATAGCCCGGGCCAAGACCGACGGCGCGAAGAACGCACGCGGCGGCGATACGGTCTTCACCGATCGGACGAAGTGGGTCAGCCTGGAGATCCCCGCGCGCCCGCCGATGCTCCCGCTCTGGGGAAAAGTGAAGATGTGGGTGACCCCCTCGCTCGAGGTGGTGCGCCCCGCACCTCCCCCCGCGGTCGGCTCGGCGGAGTTTCAGAAGGCGCTGGAGGAGGTGCGCGGCTACTCCGACAATCGCACGCGCGAACAGTGGCGCATCGCCGACTTCTGGGCCGACGGCGCCGGCACCACGACGCCCCCGGGGCACTGGAACGCCATCACGGCCGACCTGGTGCGTAATGCACGGATGAGCGAACTGCGGTGCGCACGCACCTTCGCGCTGTTGAACATGGCGATGATGGATGCCGGCATCGCGTGTTGGGATGCGAAGTACCTCTGGGTGGTGCCCCGCCCGTCGCAGCTGGATCCGAACATCCGCACGGCGACCGGCGTGCCGAACTTCCCGTCGTACACATCGGGCCACTCCTCGTTCTCCGCCGCCGCGGCCGAGGTGCTGGCGTACATCTTCCCGGCCGTCGCCGGCAAGGTGCGCTCCGACGCCGAGGAGGCCGCGATGTCGCGCCTGTACGGCTGCATTCACTACCGCTTCGACAACGAGGCGGGAACCGAGTGCGGCAGGAAGGTGGGGCAGTTTGCCGTCGACTTCGGCAAGGCGGACGGCTCACCGGCGAACTGATCGGCATGGGATCGCCCCCACGATCGGCGGGCGTGAAACTGGGAGGGCGGCCCCGCCGTTTGGCGGGGCCGCCCCGTTTCATTCCAACCCACGTGCGCGCGATCCACGGCAAGCGACACGATCAGCGGTTGGGCGCCGATCCCCCGTGCGTCATGCGCCCGGCTCCGCGTCGTTCTGCGCGCGCGACTCCTCGGCGCTCCGCTGCTTGAACTCCATCATCGCCCGCAGCAGCTCCGGGTTCGAGGTGGCGAGGATCTGCACCGCCAGCAACCCTGCATTGCGCGCCCCGCCGATCGCCACCAACCGGTCG
>CAZJYH010000381.1:0-1031 GCA_964549365.1 uncultured Alphaproteobacteria bacterium | reverse complement strand
CCACGGGCACGCCCTTCGGCATCTGCACGATCGACAGCAGCGCGTCGAGCCCGTTCAGCGCCGTGACGTTCACGGGCACGCCGATCACCGGCAGCGGCGAATGCGCGGCCACCATCCCCGGCAGATGCGCCGCGCCGCCGGCGCCGGCGATGATCACCCGGATGCCGCGCTCGTGCGCCGTGCTTCCGTAGTGCGCCATGTCCAGCGGCGTGCGGTGTGCCGAGACGACGCGCATTTCATACGGCACGCCGAACTCGTCGAGCACCTCGGCCGCCGCGCTCATCGTCGCCATGTCCGTCCTGCTTCCCATGATGATGCCGACCAGCGGCTCCGCTGCTGCCATAGTGTGATCTCCGTGATATCGGTGCGTTTGGCGTGCCTGCCTTCAGACTTGTCCCGGAGCGTTGGCGCCGAGTGAACTCCGCGACCGGTGCGTGTGCGGTGCGCATGAGTGTCGGGGTCAACGCAATGGTCGTTCCCGATCAACGATGCCGGATCTTGCACCCCTCCGGGGTGCCGAAGATGAACAGAGCGTTGCCGGCCGGTGGTGTCGCTCCGCTCGACCACCGGCTATCGGCTGCGAACCCTCCGGGTTCGGGCAACCGCCGTGTGCCTGTCTCCCTCCTTCTTCTTCCCCACCCCCGTACACCCAGCTCTACACTCCAGGCTTCACACATTCCTACCTCCTCATTCTTCTTTCCTAATTCCTCCCCCCCCACTGTACACCAGGTATGTCCCGTCCCTCGGAGTTCGGGAACGCGCATTCCGACTTGTTCTCTTCTCTATCTTCCGACCGACTTCCGCCCTCCGCCTTCAAACTTCATCATCCTTCTTTCTCCTCTGCGTCCCCCTCTCCCTTCTCCTCCTCCTTCACGATCGGCTTGGCATAGGCGATCTGGAAGTTGTACTCCGGGAACTCGCGCGGCAGCTTCATCAGGCCGTGCACCATCACGCCGGTGGAGATCCGGTCGAACCAGGAGCTGAGCGGCCAGCCGAAGTGGAACGTGACCGGCACGCCCGGGAACTCGTAG
>CAZJYH010000380.1:0-5217 GCA_964549365.1 uncultured Alphaproteobacteria bacterium | reverse complement strand
GCGTGCGGCATCATGCGCGCACGATTCTCTGCACGAAGTACGCTCGGTGTTCGGTTCGTGGCCGCTTCTTCAGGTACGGGGGAAGTCTGTGGAGCGGTGGACCTCTCATTTCGGCGTTGCATGTCACCGCGTTTCGCACGCGCACGACGCCATGCCGGAACTCGATCAACGCGCACATGCCCGTTGATTTTCATCCGTCGCGCCGCGCGCACCACATGTCTCGCTCATGCGAGGCACGTTGCAGCGCGTCGACCTTGCTGTACGTTGGGGGATATGTTGTGCAATACGGCGTGTGTGCGCTCGGCGCCCCATGCGGCTCGAATGCCGCGCGGCAGTTCCGGCGTCGCTGCTGCAATCGCCGGGTTCCCCTTGATATCCCCGGCGTCGCGATCGACAATATTCGGCGTTTCATCCGACAATCGCGCAGCCGCGATACGGCGCGATCGTCCCCTTCGATGAACTGTTTCGTGCGAACGGTATCGCACGGCACACCGATTGCTCCGCGTTCTTCACGCGAAAAACGGTGCGCATTTGCGAGCGGACTATATTGAGGTGTCGTGGCGTTTATCGGCGTCGATGAGGGTTACTCATCGAACTACGCACGCAATATACATGTGAGTCTCAGGGGATAGCAAGCAGAAAGTTGGAGCGCTCATCGGCACGGGGAAATTCACCCGAAACGGGACAAACAAATCGAAAAATTGATATCGCGCCGCAGGCAGGGTTGCGCGAAATGACGCGCCCGCCGAGCGTGCCTTGTGGGGCGCCTACGCATCCGAGCGCATCGTTCGTACGCAGCGGCCGTGAAACGGCATGCCGACCTTGCGCAACTCCGATGCGTTTTGAATGAACAACGCCCCGCTCCGTGATCTTCGGAGCGGGGCGTTGCATGCATCATCGAACGCTCAGGCGCGACGCGCTCAACGCAACGCGAGCGAGCCCTTCTGCTCCTGGAACAGGCTCCCCATGCCGCTGGTGAAACGGTCGGCGCCGACACGAAGGTCGTTGCTGACGTAGATCGCGGCGCGGTCGCCGTAGGTGCGATCGAGCGCCTTGGCAAGCTGCGTCCCGTCCACCTGCTCGAGGTTCAGCTTCGCGAGGGGACCGGTGTTGTTGTCACCGCCACGCCCCTGCACGAAGGGTCCACGATAGACGACGAGGGTTGCATTGGAGGTGCGACCGCCGGTCATCGAGCCGATGGCCCCCTTCGGCATGGCGGGAGCCAGAGCATCGGCAAGCGCCTGCGGCGGCGCACCACCGCTCAGATATGCACGCAGCGCCTTTGTCTCGACATCGACGTTCTTCCGGCCGACCGACAACGTGGTGGTGCCGGTCGCGGCTCCCACACGGGGATAGATGACGATACGGTCACCGCTCGACGCCCGCACGGCCATCGCCGCGGACGCATCGTCGAGCGCGGCAACGGCCCCCTCGTTGTGGCCGACAACCGCCTGAGCGGCACCATTGCGTGCCCACAGCTCAAGCCCGTTCGGCGTTTCGACGAGCGTGAGGAAGCTCTTCAGCCCGTTCAGATAGGTCATCACGTTCGGCACGTTCCCCTTTGCCAGCACATCGGCGATCGGCCCGCTCTTCGGGTTCAGTCCGCGCACCTGGCTGAAGATCATCTCATCGCCGGCGAGGCGCGTCGCCAGCGATGCGTTCCAACGCCCGGTGGGCGCAAGGCCGGCGAAGCGCTCGTAGCTACGAATCTGCGCGGCGAGATCGGGCTTCAGGCTGCGTCCTTCACGATCGCGGAAGCCGAGCGCGTTCAGACGATTCCGCAGCGCGGCGCCGAAACGCGCAAGGCGGGAGATCGTCGCATCGTCGAGGTCGCCGTTGGCGGCCAGGCCGTTCTCGCGCTGGAACCGCTCGGTTGCAGCGTTGAATCGATCGCGATCGATGTTCCACCAGGAGCCGTCGTAGTAGCCGAGCACGGCCATCAGACGCTCAGCCGTGGTGTTGCGCCAGATCTCGTTCTGATTGTCGTCGTAATCGCCGCGGTTTGAAGCCAGCACCGCGAGCGCGCGCTCGTTCACCTCGCCACCCGGACGATCCCAGAAGACGAGCGGCTTGGAGATTTCGATCCGCATCGGTCCGGTGGTCTTGTTCGTCAGGCGCACCTGCAACTGGTAGGCGGTAACGTCAACCATTCGATTCTTCACGGCCTCACCGAGGCTCATCCGCCGGCCGTCGCCGAGCGTGACGGTTGCCTCGCGCTCGCCGGCGAGCACGTGGTTGAATCGCGTGACCTTACGGGGCGCGATCTGGTATTCGTCGAAGCAGTAGCCGCGCATCGTAGCGCTCTCGTTCGACGACAATTCATACTGCGTGTTGCCGCCGGAGGCCTCCTCCATCGGAGCATCCTCGTCGTCCGGCTGCGCAGCCTCGTCGCCGGGGGGCACACCGATCCGCTGCGGCGGCGTGGAATCCGGCACCTCGTTGGGTTGATCGGATTCATCGATCAATCCCTGTAGAATCGACTGGCTGTGGCCGATGGAGGGGATGGCTGTCCAGAGGATCAGGGCCAGGGCAAGGAGCATCATACGCTTCACAATGGCTCTCCTTATCGTCGTTGAAATTGGGTTGCGTTCCGCGCCGCGTTCGCAGGATGCCCGTGCCGGCGCGTATGCCGGATTCGTCGGTGAGTCGGCGGGCGCGCCCGAATGGGCGGAACGGGCTGGGTGGGCCGGGCGCTTGGGTCGTCGCAGCGAGGCGAGACCGCCGTCGGCCTGTCACGGAGCTGTAGACGCGGGGGGTATTCGGATGTTCCCGAGCCCGTGAAGAATCCCGGGGGTGGGGATGAACGCGGCCTACAGGCGTTCGGCCGGACCCGACGCCCGCGCCGCCAACCAGAGATCGGCCAGAACGAGGAGCGTCATGGCCTCCACCACCGGCACGGCGCGGACAACGATGGAGGGGTCATGCCGCCCCGTGACGGCGTGCTCGCGGGTCCCGCCGGTTCTCGAGCCGTGCTGCTGCGTGAGCGAAATCGACGACGGCGGCTTGAACGCGACCCGAAAGAGGATCGGCATGCCGTTCGAGATCCCCCCCTGCACTCCGCCGGAGTTGTTGGTGGCGGTACGAAGGCCCCCATCCCCTCCCACGAAGGGATCGTTGTTGGACGAACCGCGCGCCTCGGCGACGGCGAAGCCCGCCCCCATCTCGAACCCCATCGCGCCGTTTATGGACATCATCGCCCCCGCCAGGCGAGCGTTCAGCTTGTCGTAGATCGGCTCCCCCAGCCCCGAAGGGATGCCGGCGGCCCGGACGGCGACGACGCCGCCGGCCGAGTCACCGGCCGCGCGCAGCTCCTCCAGATACGTCGCCATCCGCGGCGCGACAATAGGATCGTCGCAGCGAACAGGCGACGCGTAGACGGCATCCGAGGTCATCTCCTCCAGACCGCGCTCGGCGACGATCGGCCCCAGACGTACCACGGCCGCTCGCAGGTCCACCGGCACAAGCTCGGCGAACATCATTCGCGCCACCGCACCACCGATCACGCGCGCCAGCGTCTCACGCGCCGAGGCACGGCCGCCGCCGCGATGATCGCGCACGCCGTACTTGGCGGTGTAGGTGAAGTCCGCATGCGACGGACGGAAAAGATCGCGCAACTCGGAGTAGTCGCCGGAGCGTTGATCGGTGTTGCGGACCAGCACCGCGATGGGCGCGCCGGTGGTCACCCCCTCGAAAACGCCGCTGAGCACCTCCGGCTCGTCCGGTTCGTTGCGGGGCGTGGTGTGCGCCTGTCCCGGACGCCGCCGGGCAAGGTCACGGCGCAGAAGGTCGAGATCGAACCGGATGCCCGCCGGGCAGCCGTCCACGACCGCGCCGATCGCCGGGCCGTGCGATTCACCGAAGGTCGTGAGCCTGAATATGGTGCCGAAGGAGTTCAAGGGTTCAAGGGACAAGTTCCAAGTGACACGTTTCAATTGCCAGGGCATGCGTTACGCGCGCATGGCCCGTAGGCGCCCCGCTGCGCGGGATCTTCGACACGTCTTCAGCGTGCGCTTATCCCATCCGTTCAGCGTGCGCTTATCCCGTCTGTTCAGCGTGCGCCGATCCGATCTGTTCAGCGCACACGGTGCCGGAGCGTTGCAGCGGCCGACGACATCAATCACGCGTCATGCCGATTCTCCCGTACATCACGTCGGAACGCAGCACGTATTTGACGCCCGAACGCACCTCGGTTCCGGCGTGGAGCAGCTCGTGCGGAAACACGAGCGCCGTCCCGCGCTTCGGTGTGACGGCCCCCTCGACGAACGTGGTTTCGCCCCCCTCGAAGTCCTCGTTCAGGTAGAGCAATAACGTCAGCTTGCTCTGTTCTCCGTTGGCACGACGGAACGCGGCGTCGTTGTGCCGGGCGAATCGCTGTCCCGGATGGTACCGATACATCCGCCACCGCTCGTTCAATCCCCAGGCCTGACGGCCCGCGATCATCACGGGGACATGCGACTCCAGGCGCTCCCACACCGACGCGGCGAGCTCGAGGTCATCGAAGATCACGCGGTCGTTGTTGCGCAGCGAAGGGTCGCGAGCCGGCCCGGTCAACGTGGTGACCATTGCGGCCTCGAAGCCGCGCTCCTCGCAGGCCGCGATGTGCGCGGCGCATTCGGCCTCCGAAAGGAAGTCAGGGATCACGATGATGCTGGGCGGCAGATCGGCCATTATTGCTACGAGTAGGTTTGATGTTGAAGGCGCCGGTCGAGTCACGACGCCGACCCTATTCGGTCAACATCGACGCCAGCACGCGCACGGCGGCGGCGTAACCGCGCCAGCCGAGCCCCTCGATGCGCCCCTTGCAGACGGCAGCCACGACGGAGGTGTGGCGAAAGGGCTCGCGCGCGTGAATGTTGGAGAGATGCACCTCCACCACGGGAATTTCGATCGCGGCGATCGCGTCGCGGATGGCGATCGAGTAGTGCGTGTACGCGCCGGGGTTGATCACCACGGCGTCGGCGCCGTCATCATACCGCGCGGCATGCAGCAGATCGATGATCGCCCCCTCGCTGTTCGATTGATGAAAACTCAGCTCGACCCCCACATCGGCGGTGATCTCGCGCACCTTCCGCTCGATGTCGGCGAGCGTGTCGGTGCCGTACATCTCCGGCTCGCGCCGACCGAGAAGGTTGAGATTCGGCCCGTTGATGATAGCGATCTTCATGCGTTATGCGTTATGCGTTATGCGTTATGCGTTATGCGTTATGCGTTATGCGT
>CAZJYH010000379.1:0-5236 GCA_964549365.1 uncultured Alphaproteobacteria bacterium | reverse complement strand
CGCTGATGACGGTAACGCGGCTTCGGCGCGCCGGCATCGCCGCCGAGTGCGACATCCTGCGCCGCTCGATGAAGGCACAGATGCGCGAGGCGAACCGCCGCGGCGCACGAGTGGCGCTTATCGCCGGCGACGACGAGTTGAACGCCGGGCAGGCGCAGGTGAAAAACCTTGGAACAGGGGCGCAACGTTCCGCGGCGATCGCATCGCTGGTGGAGGAGACCCAGCGGGAGCTGGCCGGTTAGCCGAGCGCGGCCCGGATCGACATTCCACATTCACTTCGATTTTCTCGTGCCGACACTCGCAGAGTTCATCATGACGCTGGGCCTCCGACGCGAGGAAGGAAGCGCACGCGTCGACACGGTTCTCCGCATCGCAACGGTGCGCGAGTTCCGGTCGTTCCGCTACGAGATTCAGGTTCAGGACCGTTTCGACGCGGCCGCGCGCACGATCCAGCTGCGCGTGCAGGGCGTTCAGGCGCCCACCAATCTGATGCCCTCGGCGGGCGCGGCGGTCCGCGAGCTCAGCTACCCGGATCTGGACGGCGAGTACACGGTGCGAATCACCGGAGCGAAGCAGAGCGCCGATTTCCGCATCAGCGTCGATGACAGGGCGATCGTGTTGCTGCAACCGCCGGAGGAGGGGACGCTCGGCGTGACGATAGAAAAAGGGGTTGCGATCGTTCGGGGCTAGCCGGATCTTCGCTTCCATGTCCTACACCGATCGTTGCATGACCTGCTCGGCGAGTATTCCGGCAGGCACTTCCGCATGGTGAACCTCAAGACCATCAGGCTTCCCGTCTCCGCCAACATCAAGCTGGCGCTGGTGGCGTTCGCGTTCGCCATCGTGGCCGGCACGCTGTTCTACACGAACAGGCTTGCGAACGATATGCGAGCGTCGCAGCGGAACACCGTGCGTTTTTATGCGACGATGCTGCAAACCGCCGCCAACGCGGAGATGCCGTCGCAGGATTTGACGGGCCTTACGTACGATCTCACGGGCATCATCGACTTCCCGATGATCTACACCGGGAAGGATAGTCTTCCGTCGGTGCGGACCTACCCGGACGGCAAGGTGTCGTACAAGGAGTTCGTCAAGAACGTCGACCTCGATGAAACGGCGAGCCCGCAGGAGCAATTGCGGTCGTTGAAGGAACACATGCGCGAGATGGCGAGCGTCTATCCCCCGCTTGCGGTGTACACGATCACCAACCATGATGCGAGCCGCGACTCGACGGTGATCGCCTACATCTTTTACGATGACTCACGGCTGGTGAAGCAGCTTCAGGCGCTGCCGCTCATCGGCATCGTCATCATCACGATGCTCGTGCTGGTGGGGTATATCAGCTTCAGCTACATCAAGCGGAACGAGCAGTCGAACATCTGGGTTGGCATGGCCAAGGAGACGGCGCATCAGCTCGGAACACCGCTCAGCTCGCTGCTCGGCTGGGTCGAGCTGTTGCGCTACGCGCCGGAGGACACCGAACAGGTGCTGGAGGCGGCGGCGGAGATGGAGCGCGACGTTGAGCGCCTGAGCAAGATCGCCCACCGCTTCTCGAAGATCGGATCGGCCGCCGAGGTGCGCACGGTGGAGCTGAACGGCGTGCTTCGGAACGTGATCACCTACTTCGAGCGACGGCTTCCACACCTCGGGCGCAAGGTGTCGCTGGCGCTCCATGAGTCCACCGAGCCGGTGTATGTTGCGATCAACGTGGACCTCTTCGAGTGGGTGTTCGAGAACCTGGTACGCAACGCCGCCGACGCCATCGACCACGCGGAGGGGACGATCACGCTGCGCGTGCACGAGGTGCGCAACACGGCGATCATCGACGTGATGGACAACGGGCGCGGGATCGATCCGAAGATCAAGAAGGACATCTTCCGCCCCGGCTTCTCCACCAAGCAGCGTGGTTGGGGTCTGGGCCTCTCGCTCGCCAAGAGGATCGTGGAGGATTACCACGGCGGCAAGATCGTGGTCAAGCAATCGACGTCGTCCGGGACGACGTTCCGCATCCGTGTCCCCTCGGTCACCGCGCCTGCGCCGGCGCCAGCCGTGCAGGCGAGCGTCGAGACGAGCAACGCATAGACGCCCCTTCGCAGTGAGATTTCCGAACCGATCGGCCCGGCACGCATCGACGCAGGCCGGACGCGCGCAGAAACAACTCAACACGTAGTTCCGACGACCAACGACAGACCTTCGAACAACCAATGAACGACGCAATCACCTACAAGTCCGCGGGGGTGGATATCGCGGCCGGCGAGGAAACCGTAAGCCGCATCAAGCCGCTGGTCCGCTCCACATTCACCAGCAACGTCGTCGCCGACATCGGCGGCTTCGGCGGGCTGTTCGACGTCACCTTCCTGAAGGAGTACGAACGACCGGTGCTGGTCTCCTCGGTGGACGGCGTCGGCACCAAGCTGAAGGTGGCATTCATGGCCGGGCGGCACGAGAGCGTGGGACAAGACCTGGTGAATCATTGCGTGAACGATATCGCCGTCTGCGGCGCACGCCCGCTCTACTTCATGGATTACTTCGCCACCGGGAAGCTGGAGCCGAACGTTGCCGAGGAAGTGATCACCGGGTTTGCGCAGGCATGCCGCGAGAACGGCGCCGCGCTCATCGGCGGCGAGACCGCCGAGATGCCGTCGATGTATCAGGCCGGTGAGTTCGACCTGGCCGGCATGGTGGTCGGCGTGGTGGAGCGCTCCGCGATCGTGACGGGCGATACGTCGGCGGCGGGCGACGTGCTGATCGGCCTCCCTTCCACCGGCCTGCACACCAACGGTTACTCGCTGGCACGGGCAGCCCTGTTCCCCAAATATGGGCTGGACGATCTGGTCCCCGGCACGAGCACGACGATCGGCGAGGCGCTGCTTGCGGTGCATCGTTCCTATCTCGGCGCTATCCAGGGAACGCTCGGCATCGACGGCGTGCACGCGTATTCCCATATCACCGGCGGCGGGATCGTCGGCAACACGACGCGTGTGGTGCGCGCTCCGTTGGCGCTGCGGATCGACTGGAACGCATGGGAACGCCCGGCGATCTTCTCGTTGATCCAGCGTGAAGGGAACGTGCCGGAGTCGGATATCCGCGAGGCCTTGAACCTCGGCATCGGCCTGGTGATCGCGGCTGCCCCGACGGCCGCCGATGCAGTGCTCGCGAAACTTCGCGAGATCGGAGAATCGCCGATCGTCATCGGGGAGGTCGTGTAACACGAGGCATTTCCACCCGGGCACGAACATGTCGACCATATCAGCACGGCCCACCCCGTTCCTCGACGGGATGGGCCGTTCACTTCATGCACCGTTCATGTCGATTGCGTTCATCGCGCTGAAGCCACGATCCGCAGCCGCCGTTCCGTGCCGCCGTCCGGCGGCTGCGCCACGACATCGACTGCCCGCGGGGGACGGCGGGCTCCATCATGCCGGATTTTTTCACCCGCGATAATTCCCTGCATCGCATATATACGCGGCCGCCTCTACCCATCGCGATGTTCCGAATCGTGGAGCGAAGTGAACCGGCTCGCGTTTTCCCCACAATGAAGAAGCGCTCCACAATCGCATGGGGCTCTCCGGAGCGGAGGCCTCCTCCAGGATGATCTCCGTTCGCGCTCCGATCGTTGCGCAGCGGCCTTGTAAACCATGCAGGGGAAGGCGTCCGAGGCACCGAGGGAACGGGCAATGCATCGACAACAACGATTCGAATGGACGGGCTTCTCTCTTGGCGACATCAGGATGCATGTCGTTGTCGGGCTCACCGACGCCGACGGACACGCATCGATGTTCGGCATTCCCGATACCGACGCCGTCGCTCGCGCGATGTGTCTACGCCGCCGAATTGTGCGGCGCCGGAAATCGATTTTCGGAATAATACCGTCGGCGCGGTTGTGCCGATTTCGACAGGCGGTTCACTGATGGTGGGCCGCCACGACGCCCTTCACGACAGGGAGCGGATGATTGCTCACATGGCCGAGCCGCACGCGGCGGGAATTCGCATGGCCTCCAACGTGGGAATTCCTCGTTCGCATGGGGTCGGCAACGAGGGCCCCGGCTCGCCCACTGTGATCACGCGGCGTCCCGTCCGACCGATGCCGCGGCTTGTTATGGCGGATCGTCGGCGATGCTGTGATGTTTCAGCGACTCGATCCGTTTTATAGAGTATAGAAGCTGCACGGCGAACTTCCCCCTGTTCTTCGCCGATGATCGAGCTTCCCCCCGGCGGCATCGCCCCCTCACAACGAACGGCTCCCTCAGCCCTGTCGAGGGAATTCAATCCATCGCATGCCCCATCCGCATGACCGCACGGCATGTGGACGCGATTGCTGCTCACCATATCTTGTACCCGAACCCGACATCCGGCCGGCTTGCGATCAACGGGCGCCTTCGCGCGAACGCACCGATCGTCGTCCGCGACATGCTCGGGAGGATCGCGTGGTTTCGGATTCATCATGAAGAAATGCGGACGGAGGTCGATCCATCGACCCTGCCCGCAGGAACGTACCTGATTGCGATACCCACACCGACGGCCACCGTAGTGCATCCGGTTGTCGTCGCGAAGTAACGCGCATCGGGAGACTGCGTTCCACGCAAACGGGGCGGCCTGCCAACGGCCGCCCCGTTTTGCTTCGAAGCTTCCCGATACCCTTGGTCCCGAATGAATGGGAAGCCTCGCGTTCATCTTCCGCATCGATGCCATCACACGGTTGCGGGCATCGCGCACATGAGATACGTACGACGGCCGCGGCCGCCCGGTTTGCGTGGGCTCGGGAATAACTCTCCGGATGGTGGTGTGAATCTATCGGAACGGCGAATCGATGCGGCGCGGATCGATGAGGACGGCGCCACGGTGCCCGCGAACGGGCATCCGGGGAACGCCTGAGGCGGGCCGATCGGTCATCCCATCATGCGCCGCTTGTTCAGGTATTCGATCAGTGCCACATCGAACGGGACGGACGTATCGACGAGCAGGTAGTCGATGTTGTGCGATCGGCATTCGCGCTTGATTCGCTCGGTGAAGTCCGTCATGGCCTCGGCGTATGCCTTGCGGATCTGGTACGGCTGGGTCACCATCTCCTCACCGGTCTCCATATCGCGAAACGATGCGTCGACGCCGAAGTCGAACGTGCGCTCGCGGGGGTCGAGCACCTGAACGGCGAGCACCTCGTTCTGTTTGTGACGGAAGTGCTTCAGCGCGGTGACGACCTCATCGGGATCGTCGAAGACGACGCTCGCGATGTATT
>CAZJYH010000378.1:3678-5245 GCA_964549365.1 uncultured Alphaproteobacteria bacterium | reverse complement strand
CGAGGCGTGTCACCATCGAGGTCGGCACATCATCTGCTGCTTCCGGGGGGCGGCCCCGGCCGTCCTTGCTGTGGCAGCCGTTGCAGGCGACCGCCGAAAACAGCGGCCCGATAGGAGACGAGCCCTTCACATCGCGGACCCAGTCGCGGTTGAACACGTCCTTGCCGCTGACGAAGTACGGCCATCGATCGCGCGTCATGTTCATCGGCGAGCGGCCGAATGAATTACGCATCGAATCCGGAACCGTGGTCCTCCCGCCGGCAAGCTCCTCCTCAGGCAGGACGGTGTATCGCATCGCGGAAGTGTCGAGCGTTGCTCCGCTCGTGGCACTCCACACGAGGCCGACGACCAGAAGAACGAGAGCGCCCAAGGCCAATTGAATGGGACGTGTGAACATGATGTGACCCCCAATACAGAGATGTTCGCTATTGGTACAAACGCGACGGTCCACAGAAACCGTGACACTGCCGCGCGGTCGGTAACGGCGGCGAAGCGTGCATCACTTCGGCAGGTATGCCGCACACCAAGATGCAGGCCGACGGTATCTGGCCGGTACGAGCACATGGTGTGCGACAGTCATCATTACTTCCGGCGCGGATTACTGCGCCGACTCATCGCGGATATCGTATCCGGCGATCGTGCCGGTCATCTCCATCTTCTGGAAATTTGCATACGGGTAGTGCCCGGGTGCCGTGGTTTCAATCATCTCGATCTTATCGACACCGGAATAACTCAAGCCGTTCGGCAGCGTAACGCTCGGGAACGTGGTGCCGTCGGTGGGGCGATAGCTGAAGTCGCACGCACCCGGATTGGGCGACTGCAAGTTCCAGCGGTCGAACGACGGAGTGTGGCGCCAGGTGTCGCTGGCGAGCGACTGGCCCTTGCTTGCGGCCTTCGCAATCACGTCAGTGAACAGGATGCGGTCCGATGATGTCAGATTGGACTGCGTTGCGATCAACGAGCCGCTTCCCCACAGTTCTGCACGGTAACGCATATTGATGCCGCCGGTGAAGTCCGACCAGATCTTGAAGGAGCTGGAGAGGCCGTCTTGCTGAATGGTCATCGTTGCGCTGACCTGCGCATCACTGATCGCCTTGAACACCATCTTGCCGTTGCCGACATTTCCCCAGTCGATATCGGCCGTCTGAGACCAGCTCGTGACGTTTGCGAGATCGCTCACGACGCCGTCGTTTCCGCCTCCGCCGAATCCCGACACTTCCAGAACGCCGGCGTTGACGACAAGCGAGGCGTTGCCGTATGGGCAGTGGTCAATGCCCGCGAAATTGACGGGGCTTCCGCACGTCGCAAGCAACTTCTGATCCTTTCCACCGGTCGTCCCGCCGGGTCCGGTTGTTCCACTCTTCTCCGGCTCGTTGCAGGCGGTCAGCGCGAGGGCTAGACTCAATGCAATCGCTCCTCCCATAAGAATTCTCATCGTTCGACTCCTCTTGTTTTGTTTGTGGAAAATCGCGGCACGTGCCACCAACGGAATCCCGCCGGATGGTAGTTGCCGCATGGATGCGCCGTCCCGCGCCACAATCCGTCGAAATCATTGGTATTGACGGTG
>CAZJYH010000378.1:0-3668 GCA_964549365.1 uncultured Alphaproteobacteria bacterium | reverse complement strand
ATGAGGCTATTCAGATCCCGTTGTCCGGGCCGGCGGGTGACGTAGAAACAGTCACTTGGATCCGTGCCGGGCGCAAAGCGATCATTGCAGGGACACCTAACGGTATCATTGGTATTGACGGTGGGGACGGAACGATAAAGGTGGCGCGCCGGAGTGTTGAACGCATACGACGGTCGCCCTCCAATCGCAAGTATTCAGCAATTGGACGTTCTCCGATCAGCTCGGATCGCGCGGAATGCGACAACACGCAGCATCGGCATGCTCACGTTTGTGAGCATCGATCAGTTGTTCTTTTGGATGAGATTCAGAGAGAGATGGCGTGATAGATGGTGCTCTGACGAGCGTCGGTGTGTCACGCGGCGTTATGTCAACGCAAATTCGCGCCTATCAGCGGCGCAGCGGGGTGTCGGCCACATTTTGGACGCCCGGAAGATACGCGCTGCGCGGACGGGAATCAATGAGTTATGCGCAGACTGCGTTCCTGCACGATCAGTTGGTGTGTTTTGTCGTGTATGTGGTCGGTTTGATCGAGTAATCGGCAAGCGGCCAGGCCGCCGTCGGCTCCGGATGATACGGCCGGGCGCAACACGCAGAGAATGTGTGGCGCCGCTCAGGTGGGGCGCATTCCAGGCCGCGGTGCGCGTCGCGACCGAGTTTTCATCCGGTAGGCCCACGATCCGCCACCATCGGAAGCGCTGGGCCCCGGCGCCGGTGTCTCCGAAAGCAAACGCCGCGCGCCCCGGGAAATGGCTCGGGGCGCGCGACACATCAGCGACAACACGTGCGGCTCACGCGAGCGACGCATTGTTCAACGGTCAACCGATCTGGTTCTGTGGAGTAAACCTTGCTTTATCCTCATCCTTCCAACGCGGAACTCCGTTGCCGTTCGGATCAAGGTAGGTGTTGATCTCCCGCTGCTGCCCTTCCCTGGCGGGCAACACGCTGCCCGGCTGGTTGTGAACGCCGATGACCTGTGGCGTGTTATTGACATAGACGGTAACCCAATACGTGTAGACGTAGCCTCCATGTCCATCGGGCGTCCGCTCGACACGGACGCTGATCACTGCCTCGATGTCGTTGTCGAGGTAGGTGTACGAATCAACAAACTCGGACAGAGCATATGAACGCGTCGTGCCGATTACGGCGAACAACACGGCCGCCAATGTGAACATCAATACTGAACGCATGTACAATTCTCCGTTTGTGGTCGTTAGTTGAGCTCATGCCGTCCCATGTAGTCGATGGGAGGGTATGATGTGGTATGGTCGTCACCGAGAGCAGAGCCGGTCTTGCATTGCGCAGACGCCGGCTGCGCAATCTCAGTTGTTGTTGTTCGGAGTGAGCCGCGCGGCACGGTCGCCGGCGTCGTTCCAGATTCCGATGTTGTTGCCGTTGCCGTCGAGCCTCGTTCGAATCTGCGTATAGGGATCGTTCGAACGTCCGCCCGGCACGTTGTTCCATGTCTCATTCCAGATCATCGGAGTGCCGTCCGGCGTCGAGAGTGTGACAAAAATGATGACACGGACATTTCCGTTCGCGTCCTGATACCACGTGACGTCGACATCGTAGTACATCCCGTTGAAGCTCATGATGAACGCCTCGTGCTTCGTCTCGGTCCATCCGCGCGCGGAGAGATCGGAAAAGCACAGGGCACTTCGATACGGTGCCGCCGTCGAGTGTTCCGTCCTCGGCGCCGCTGCGGATGCTCGTGCCGCAATCAGGAGCAGGATTGCGGTGGCAATAGCGAGATACTTTCGAAAAGTCATACTACCCTCTCTATTGATTGTTGACATGTCCTCGGTGACGCTCATGAAAGAATGGCGCGCCGAGGTGTTTATTGCTGATAGTCTATGCCGAATTTCTCCTGCCAATTCCAGACACCGTCGCCGTCCTTGTCGAGGATGTCACGCAGCGCAATGGTGAACCCTGGATCGGTTGGGGGAATGGTGTAGATGAATTCGTACCAAATCGTGCGGCAGAGATCCTCCTCGCACTGCAGAACCTCGACCGCCACCCACCAGGTCGTCGCATCCACGCGCCAGGCTTTGACCGAAACCGTTACCCCGGGCGCGATGTTGCTGAACAGTCCCGAAAAATCGGGTACGGATACACGAGCGAGACCGGCTGGTCGGGAGCCCTCCGTTCCTCCACCGGAAGCCGTGGCCGTAAGCGGTGTCGGGCGCCACACGGTTGGGTCTGTCGGCGTGCCGTTGCATCCAGCGAACAGGACCACGGCGATTGTGCAGGCGAAGAACAAGCGAACGCAGATGATGGATTTCATGGGATCCTCCGTTTGTAGTTGTTGGGGAGCGCGCGTCACGCGATTGCTTGCAAGGGCGTGCCTCGCGGGCATGACGCATCGAAGCGCGCCGCGTACGGTGCCTCACCGATATTCGATGCGGCCGTACATGTGTCCCAATCAATCAGGGTCACTGTACGATCACTATACACCGAAGCCGAACGACGACTGAAGAGAGTGGTGGATGGCGGGCAGGTCCCGGCGGATATCATGGTCGCTCCCCGCAACGAGGAAATGCACGGCCCGGCTGCGCTTCATATCGTAACGGAAAGGAGTTGCTATGTGGTGGAACCACCGGCCCTCGACGGGGAATTATGCGGGAATTGAATCGATGGTGGCGTGCGCCGTCCGCATTCGAACGTGGGGTCCGGATTTATTCAAAAATGGACACGAGACTGCCTGGTGGCGGCATCCCGAAATCGCGTTGGAATGCAGTGCGACAATCGTTGTACAGCTTCGCGATATCAGCGGTTCGCTGCTGACGCCGAAGAGCCGTGACCAATATCTCATATCCGGCAAGGTTCGTGTTGTCCGCCATGATCAGCCTGCGCGCCGTCGCCGTCGATGTGACGAGATCGCCGGCGCCCAGCGCATCGCGTGCAATGAACGTCAGTGCCTCCAGATACGCATCCTTCATCAATTCGCGCTCGCTCGACGTCCAATCGACAAATTGATCCTCCTTGAGAAGGTCGTCGCCATAGAGCGCGACGGCGCGATCGTATTGCTCGCGGGCGACGGCCGAATTCCGACGCGCGGCCGCGATCGCTGTGCCAAAATCGATCGTATCGATATCGGCATCATCACCGAGGTCCAGCAGGTAGGTCCTGTTCGTTCCGGGGATCGCAAGTGACGGAGAATGTGGCGCCCGGCGCGGCTCCAGTACACGGCGCAACCGTGCGATCGCGTTCATCACGAGCGCCTCGGGAGCGGTTCCGGGCGTGTTCCCCCACAACAGCTCGATGATCTCATCGATCGTCACGGTTCGCCGATAGCGCACCAGCAACAGCTTGAACAGGTCCCGTGCTCGCTTCCGGCCCCATGCCCGACCGCAAATTTCGATGCCGTCCACCCAGAGCCGCAGCGCTCCGAATGCCTGAACGCGATAGAGGTGCGTATGCTTTCCAACGGCCGGGCTTCGTTCGACGGCGGAGCCTTGCGCCGGCGCAGTGCTCCGCGCCTCAAACTCCCCGATCGCGTCGGCCGGTCGCAACGGCGCCGAAACGGCAACCGCCGTATCGGCGGCGAACGGATCGATCCCCACAGGCCCGTCCGGGCCACACAATTCCAGGCTCATCACATGGGACAGCGCGATTCGTTCGGAAGCATCGAGCTCCATGTCGCTGGAAGCGCCGGCGATCACCATTCGTTC
>CAZJYH010000377.1:0-5261 GCA_964549365.1 uncultured Alphaproteobacteria bacterium | reverse complement strand
CGTCCGCTTCGCGAACATCGTGGCAACGCGCGATGACTTCCTCGACGTGACGTTCTACGACCCGGCCCAGGAGTTCTGCTTCAACGACAACTTCCGACGCAACCTCGTCGGCCAGATGCAGACGGTGGAGAGCGTCGTGTCGCTCGGCCATTTCCCGCAGCCGCCCGAACGGGACTACTTCTATATCAGCATGCTGTTGCGGCAGGACTATCCGTTCCGCGTGGAGTACCACGACGCATCGCGCGTAGGACGCAACTGTGTCAACAACGTCGAGAACCTGGACTACCGCAAGCAGGACGTTCTGGTGCCGCGCGCGGAGTTCCGGCCGGAGGTGAATCGGCGCTACACCATTGTAGCGTACGGACCGTACGCCGTCGGGTCGGCCGCGAGCACGGTGCTGCAGGACAACACGCCCGCCCCCCCGGCCGGCATGGCCCAGGTTCGCTTCTTCCACGGGGCCTTCGGCGCGCCGTACGAGACGAAGCGCCTCCGCCTGCGCATCGCCGGAACCACGACGCCCACGGCCGTGGCCTACGCCGAGAAGCCGGACGGCACGAACTCCTTCGCCACCGGACCCGGCACGGTGACCGCGCAGGTGGTGGACGAATCGAACGCGGTGATCCACACACAGCAGTTGACGCCGACGCCGCTGGAGGCAAACAAATCCTACACGATCTTCCTCTCGCGCGGCTCCTTCGGCGACGCGCTGTATCTGCATGCGCTGGCCGAGGAACTGAACAGGTAACGCGTCGGCCCGCCGCGCGTGTGTTCGAGGAACGGCGCGCATTTCACGCCCATCTTCACTGCGCGCCCCGCACATCGCGGGGCGCGTTCATATTCCGACGATTCCATCTCCCGATCTCCATGAGCTACACCGTCGCGATACTCGGCGCCACCGGTCTGGTGGGCCGCACCATGCTCCGCGTTCTCGAGCAACGCAACTTTCCGGTCGACTCGCTGAAGCTGCTGGCCTCGAAGAACTCCGCCGGCACGAAGCTGAAGTTTCGCGGCCGGATGCATATCGTGGAGGAGGTCGGCCCCCGCTCGTTCGACGGCGTGCAGATCGCCCTCTTCTCGGCCGGCGGCGGCACCAGCCGTGCGTACGCTCCGGTCGCGGTGGCTGCCGGCGCGGTCGTGATCGACAACTCCAGCGCATGGCGCATGGAGAAGGGCGTGCCGCTCGTGGTCCCCGAGGTGAATCCGGGGGCGGCATTCAAGCACAAGGGGATCATTGCCAACCCGAACTGCTCCACCATCCAGCTCGTGGTGGCGCTCAAGCCGCTGCACGACGCCTACACGCTCAGGCGGGTCGTCGTCTCGACCTACCAATCGATATCCGGCGCCGGCCAGGCGGGCGTGGATCAGCTGATGGATGAGCTGAAGGGTCGCGAGCCGCGGGCGCGGAAGTTCGCGCACACCGCCGCGTTCAATACGATCTTCCATGACTTCATCGCGGGTTCGGACTACACGGAAGAAGAGATGAAGATGATGGGAGAGACGCGCAAGATCATGGGCCTGCCGAAACTCCCTGTCACCGTGACGTGCGTGCGCATCCCGACCACGACGGCACACGGCGAGTCGGTGAACGCGGAGTTCGAGGGGCCGATCACGGCCGCGCGTGCCCGGCGCCTGCTGGAGCGCGCACCGGGCATCGCCGTGTGGGACGATCCCGCATCCGCCCATTATCCGACGGTGCTCGACGCGGGCGACCACGACGAGGTGTTCGTCGGGCGCATCCGAAAGGACGCTTCGCGACCGAACACCATCAACATGTGGGTGGTGTCGGACAACGTGCGCAAGGGCGCCGCCACAAACGCCGTGCAGATCGCGGAGCTTTTGCATGCCTCAGGGGCGCTTTGAAAAGACTCGCGGGCAATCCGAAAAACATTCGGATCGCCCGCGCATTTCAATCAAAATGACGGAGGCGCTATTGCGTCAACGTCGCGTGTATTTCGTGCTGTGAGTACGCCGTGAGCGTGTATTTACGGCCGTCCGGCGCGGTGGCCACCTTATAGTTCCCACGCGATACGAGAATCGTCACAGGCCCGGTCGTCAGGTTCGAGAGATCCGATGGGCTCACCGTATAACTCCCGTTGTCGCCCACGATTTTCCCGAAGCTCTGGTGACCAACGGATGTGGCGCTGTCGACGACCATCACGTGGGCTACATCCGCGGACGCGCCATTCCACTGGACAGTGAAGCCTGCCGATTTCGACAGCGATGCGCCCGCGACGGGGAATTGTACCGAAAGATCGGCGGCCGGGGATCGCACGCTGTCCCTGAGTGCACCAAAAGACGCCGAACCGGAGACGTCAAAAACCTGAAATGATCCGTTCAATGTGTACGGGATGGCACCATATTGTCCCGTTGGCAGTCGATTGGAATATGTCGTCCCACCTCCGGCAATCGTGGTGGAATTCAGCATCGTACCGTTCGCTGTCACGGCGCCCCCAAAAACGCTGAATACCGAGTCCCCGCTCCATAGTGCGACGGCCGCTTCATCATGCTGACTGTCACCAAACAATGGAGCACTGAGTTTCCGACGAACGATTTCGAATCCGGCATACACGCCGTTCTCAGTTACGCCGAACGGACTCGTGTACGTCTTCCCACGCGGCTTGTTCTGTCCCGAGTTCGTTACGTCATCGGGATGACATCCGCAGAATCCCAATGCCATGATCGCGAGGAATAGTGATAGTGACTTCATGTCGATCTCCTTTGAAGAATTTCAAGCTCATGTTTGCATGGTACGAACCCATCGGATTGCCCCGGATACGTCAACTACACAGCACCATGGCTGTTGGCGGATTCCAATACAGCCCCTTGTCGGGAGGGAGGCTGACTGTTGAGATCGGATACAGTAGCGATCTGGAGCACAAGATTCCATTATACGATCCAGAATATGTCGCCCCGACGAACTCAATTGTCAACGGCTGAAGCGTCGGCAGATGTTCGAAGCAAACATAGTCATTGCCATTGCCCGAGAAAACCTTCGAGTCGAGAGTTTTTCCCGACTGATCGCGAATGAGGATCGTCCCAGCGACAATATTGAGAGCACACCCTGGACAGGATGGGGCCAGATAGTTCATACAAAGCGTTCCCGGAGGACGATCAGGATTACTTCGATCGTCACATGCTCCGATCGCTATGACGGTGCTGAGTACAACGACCCCGAGCGCATTCATGCGCATTCGTCGATGCATGGATACCTCCACAGTATTGAATTGATTTGGGGATGATGGTGTATAGGCGATCCTCCCGCCTGATGCTCCTGGAAGGGTCAATTGGTGGATAAACCGCCTGTAGAAGTCAAGGAAATGACAATAGCCGTGATTTTTGAGATTTGTTCAGCGATGATTGACTTTAAATATACGTTCGAACCGTAAGTTCGTGTGAGTACATGATTGTGTACCCCCCCTATCGCGAGGCACTCCAAACGTTTAGCCTTGCGACTCTCATCATGAATTTCGGCTCGAGCCGGCTGTCTTTGGATGGACGAAGTACGATTGATCGCCCCGCGCCTGTGACATGATCGCGCTCGTTGCGTCATCGAGATGATGTCATCTCAGATGCTGAAGGGACGTGGCTGGTGGCGAGTGGCGAGGACACCTCTGCATCCCTTTGCGGTGCACCTTGGACGCTGGACAATGGTCTCGCGCCAAGACGGATGGCTCCGGTGTGCGGACGCCTTGCTCCCTCCTCATCACTTTGGATTTGTCGCCTTGAACCTGGGAACGTTGTGCTCCGGTTGCCCACGTCGAGAAAGCCGCCGATATTGCGCGCACCTCAGTCGTAGCTTCCGGCACGTCGCACGGCACCAGAGAGGCCTTCCATCGGGAAACGCGTTGCCCGCGTTCGCATCCATCCGCATTGTTCCAAACGAGCGAACACCGGGCCCGCAGCGCATACCGTCACGCTCGGGACGGAATACGCCGTCTCCGTATCCCAACTCTCTCTCTCTCGACCCGAACAGCCATGAAGCTTTATCACACCTGCCTGCGAGCCACATCGATCCTATTCGTTCTTCTGGCCGGCATCGGCACGCGCACGGCAACCGCGCAGCCGCGATATCCGGTGCCGTCAAAAGTCGCCGAGAAGAGCACACGCGGCGCAATCGTGGACAAGCTGGGGTCCGGCCTACGCGCCCTCTACACCCAGTTCACGCTCAAGCGCGGCGGTGACCCGGAGATCGGATACTCCGCCGGGGAACTGAGCGCGCTGTTCGGCATCGCCGCAGGCGATCGCGCCCCGTCGATCCGTGTCAACGTGAAGACCGTGGCGGAGCTTGCGACGGCGGATCTCGAACGCCTGGGCGCCGCCGTGATTTCGAGCACCGGGCTCTCCTACCGTTTGCGGATCCCGGTGGCCGGCCTCGATCGCCTCGCGCGACTCGAGGCGGTGCAGAGCGTCACGCCGTCGCTGAACGCGGGCATCCCTCCCCCACCCACCGACGGCGGCGAGCCGCAGTTCTCCCCCATGGACGGCCCCAATACGCGCGGCGAGAAGGTGGACAGCGACTTCGATCACCAGGGGCACACCGGCAAGAACGTGATCATCGGCTTCTGCGACACCGGCATCGATTGGAAGCATCCGGACTTCATCACGGCCGACGGGCGTTCACGCATCCTGTACATCTGGGACATGACCGACGAGTCGTACGAGGAGTCGAGGGGGCGCATCGGCTCGAAGCCTCCGATCGCGCCGCGCGGCACCCCGCTCGGCACGCTCTATACGAACGAGCAGATCAACAGCGCGCTGGCGGGGACGGGACAGGTGGAGCAGTGGGACAACCACGGGCACGGCACCGCCTGCGCCGGTGTGGCCGCGGGGAACGGGCGCGCGTCCGGCAACGGCATCGCCCCCGGCACGTACATGGGCGTGGCTCCCGATGCCGATATCATCATGGTGAAGGCGGGCGAAGGCTCGTTCTCGAGCGACTACGTCGAAGGAGTGAAGTGGATGGCCGACGTGGCGAAGAAGATGGGGCGGCCGATATCGATCAGCCTCAGCCTCGGCGGCCACAACTCCGGCCACGACGGCAACCTCGATGAGGAGCTGACGCTCTCCTCGCTCGTCGGAAACGGCAGGAAGGGAATCTCGATCTGCGTTGCGGCGGGGAACGAAGATCAGTATCTGTTCCACGCCTCCGGACGATTCGGACCGCGCGAGGAGGGGCAGGCGGACATCCGCAGCTCACCGGTGGAACTCGTTGTCAACGAGGACTTCGGTTCAACGCTCCTGTCGGCGTACTTCGATCACGC
>CAZJYH010000376.1:0-5264 GCA_964549365.1 uncultured Alphaproteobacteria bacterium | reverse complement strand
ACCAGGCCGTACCGTTCCAGACCCGCAAGAAGGGCGATTTCTACCGCGTCTTCGCCGGCGCCGACACCACGACCGTCTACATCAACGGTGTCAGGGCGGCCACCCTGCCGCGGCGCGGCGGCGATGAAGGCGTCGGTTGGTTCGAGTATCGGGCCGACGGCAGGGGCCTGCAGGAGTTCACCGCCGACAAGCCCATCTACGTGGCGCAGTACAACACATCGCAGGCGTACGACGGCGTCCCCTCCGATCCCTTCTTCCTCGCCCTCATCCCCATCGATCAGTACGCAACGCGCTCCGTCTTCTCCACGCCGAACGATGACTTCCCCCGGAACTATCTCAACCTCGTCGCCGACTCCGCCACCTTCAACCGGATCGACATCGCAGCAGGCCCGACCGGCGCGTGGGAGCCCCTCTGGAAGTACTCCGGCACCGGGCCACGCGTACCCTTCCCGACCAGGGTGAATGGTGACCGGCTCGTCGGCGTCACCGTCGACCTCAAGCCCGGTACCTACCGCCTGCGCGCGCCCAAGCCGTTCGCCGGCTACCTCTACGGCTTCAGCGCCTACGACTCCTACGGATATCCCCTCGGCGCCCTCTCCCGCAACCGTGTGCGCCCCGATTCCCTCGCGCCGGACGCCACCTTCGTGCAGTCGTGCGACGGCACCGTCGCGGCGAGCATCAAGGAAGCGCCGAACGATCCGTTGAAGCGAACCAACATCTCCGCCGTCGAGATCGATGCCGATTCCTCCCTCTCCTACAACTACACCGTCAGCGTCGCGCCGTTCCAGGCCGGCGTCTCGGCCTCCGCAACCGCCGTGCTCAACGTCGTCGACCCCACCAAACCCGCGCGGGCCGTCCTCGTCTCCGCCGACATGGCCGGGCACATGCGCCGGGATACCCTCCTGTATCGTCCGTTCTCCGCGTCGATCGATCGGAAGCTCGTGAACTTCGGCGCCATCAACGTCGGCGCAACGAAGCGGATGCCGGTGACCATCACCAACCTCTCCCCCGAACCGACCAACGTGCGCGAGGCGATCCTGCGCTTCGGCGATCGCGGCTTCAAGCTCATCAAGCCCGTCGGGCCGTTCACCCTCGGCCCCGCCGGCAGCCCGAGCGCCGCCCTCGATGCCGAGGTGGAGTTTTCCGCGACCAGGGATAACGGCGGCGGCTATCCCTTCGCCGACTCGCTCGGCCTCCGCGATACCTGCGGCACACGCTACCTCGCGCGGCTGGAGGCCGTCGCCGGCACGCCCGTGATTACGGTCACCGATCATGACTTCGGGACCGTGCGCGTCGGCAACGCGGCGACCGATTGGCGCATGGCGGTGAAGAACGCCGGGACCTCCGGGAGCGTGCTGACCGTGACCGGGTACGACGGCCCGGCCGACAACGTCGTGATCACCCTGCCGAACGGCATGCCCGCCCCGTTCCCCTGGGCCCTGAACGCCGGCGACGTCAAGGAGATCGTGGTACGCTTCACGCCGACCGCCGAGCGTCGGTACATCGATACCATCACCTTCACCCGCCACGGAAGCTCCCCGTCCGATGACCCGAACGGCATCGTCGCGGGCGCCGGGACATCCGAGAGCGCGGTCGAGCAGCCGTCGGCGCGCGATCTCCGCGTCGACCCGAACCCGACCCATGCCACCGCGCTCGCCGTCACCTGCACCGCATCGGCCGGCGAGCGCCTCAACGTCACCCTCGTCGACGCCGTCGGCCGCGTCGTGCGCAACCAGGAGATGCTCGCCGTTGCCGACGGCTCCACCCTGATCCGGCTCGACATCCACGGCCTCCCCTCCGGGCGATACGTCTGCGTCGTCGAGGGCCCATCCGGGAAGGCGAGCATGCCGGTCGTCGTGATCGACTGACGTTCATCGTCGCGCGCGCCGCCGCGGTTCGTGACCGCTGCAAACGAATACTCCCGCCGACACATTCAACGATGCGTCGGCGGGAGTTCTGTTGTTCTGGTAGGCATGGGCGACTATATGCTTGTCGACACCAGCGGGTCACGTTCTCAGACAGTGAAAGTACCAACTGTCATCGCGAGCCGCGTCACTGACCCCGACATGTCGGGGACGAAGGAGGGGCGTGGCGATCTCACCGGATATGTAGTACAGGACGGTGAGATTGCTTCGCTTCGCTCGCAATGACCCAAGGATATCCGATATCCAGGCTCCGGTAATGAGTCATGCCTCCCTGGTCCTTCCAGGTCTGTCGCCTTCGTGCGGCGCGGCGCGTGATCTCACCGATACCGGATCGTCAATCCGAACACCACGTTGAACGGCATCCCCGGCTCGAAGTACATGTTCTTCTCACCGTTGATGAACGCCGAGCCCACATAACGTGTGTCCGCCAGATTGTGCGCCCCCGCGAACGCGTCCAGGCCGATCGGCCCCAGGCTGCCGCTCCACCCCGCCGTCGCGTTGAAGATCGTGTAGGCCGGCACCAGCGAGTTCGTGGTGGGGTCCGGCGTGCCGTCGGGCTTCTTGTCGTTCCGATCATCCGCATAATACTCCCCCACATGCTCCAGGCCCGCCTCCACGAACAGCCCCGCCGGCGCATCGTACCGGAGCTTCAGGTTGCCGTACGTCGTCGGCAGCCCGGCCGTCTTGTTGTTGTCGAAGCGGCCCAGCTGGTTCTCGTACTCCAGGTACGTGCTCGTGCCGATCGTCAGCGCGCTCGTGAGCGTCACGTTGACCGACGTCGCCACCGACAGCGCCAGCTCCACCCCCGTGCGCCGGCTCTTCCCCGCCGTGAAATAGTAGCGGCCGCCGTCCCACGGGATGATGTCGTTGTTGATCGTGATCAGGTACGCCGCAACATCGTAGTTGAACGACTCGAGCAGCCCGCCGAGCGGCACGTATCCGCGCGTGCCCACCTCGTAGCTCACCGACGTCGTGGGGGTCAACAGCGGGTTGAACGCCGAGTTCACCGTGTCCGGCACACCGCCGCGGGCGATCACCAGCGAGTCGCTCGGCGGGTCCACCTCGTTGTACGCCGCCGCCTCCAGCCCGCCCCCCACGCTCGCGTAGGCCATCATTCCCGAGGCGAAATGATAGCCGAGGGAGCCCTTCGGCGTCACGTGCGTGAACTCCTTCCGCTGCGCCCCCGTGGCCGGCTCCGGGGCCGTGAAATCGCGGAACACGTAGTTGATCCGGTCGTAACGCGCGCCGAGCGAAAGCGTCCAGTCCTTGCCGAACCAGAGCGTCTCGTCCAGGTACGCCCCCATCGTGTTCGCCGCCTCCTGCTTGTTCTGCTGCAGGGCGTCGCCGCGCGATCCCGCCGCCGTCAGGCTGTAGAAGAGCGCCGTGCCGTCCTGATACTGCTCGTCGAACCCGACCGCGATCCGGTTGCGGAGCGATGTCGAGAGCGCCGTCGTGAAGGCATAACGCGCCTGCGCGCCGACGCCGTAGCGGTTGAAATCGCGATACGTCCCGCGCTCCGAGCGTTCCAGCACCTTCGGCTGCAGATACACGTTCGCCTGCAGGTTGTGCCCCCCGGCCATCGAATGATCGAACGTCACCGCGATGCGCCCCTGCCGGTTGAACCGCCGCTCATCGCGCTTCACATAATCCGCGTTCGCCTGCGTGTAGTCCGAATCCATCTGCGCGCGCGTCAGCGGGCCCGGGAAGCGGAACAGGTTGGAGGTTGCCGAGGCCGAGACTCCCAGCCGCGTATCCGGCGTAAGCCAGGACTCGATCGCCATCGTCCCCAGCAACTGCGAGCTGGAGGAATGCGCGCGATACGCCCGCCGGTTCTCGTCGCCGTACGTCGTGTTCGTCAACGCCGCGAACAGCCGGGTGTTCCCCACCACCGCTCCGGTGCTCACCGTGTTCCGCAGAAAGCCGAAGCTCCCCGCCGTGTTGCGCGTCTCGGCGAACGGCTCGCTGAAGTCCGTGTTCGTGCGCAGGTTGATCACGCCGCCGGAGGCCGAGCCGTACAGCGTCGAGGCGTTGCTGCGGAGCACGTCCAGGCCCGACGTCGCCTCCAGATGAATCAGGTCGAGCGACGTCCGGCCGTCCGGTTCCGTCTCCGGGATGCCGTCGATCAGCACCCGTATCCCCCGCATGTTCCCCGCGTTCGAGCGGTTCGCGGCGCCGCGCGCGCCGAACCCGCGGATCGTGATGCGCAGGTCCGTGTGTCCCGATCGCGTCTGTGTGAACACGCCCGGCACGAACTTCAGCGCGTCCTTCAACTCGTAGCCGCGGCCGGAGGCGAAGTCCGCCGCGCTCACATGGCTGGCGGCCATCGGGACATTGCCGAGCGCTTCCGGGTGACGCGTCGCGGTGACGATAACCGAGTCCAGGCGTTTGGACTTCAGCGTGTCGGCCGTGCGCTGGGCGTGGAGCGATTCGGCCGCGAGAAGGCACAACGCAACGGCACAGAGTGGGATGTGGTATCGCATGGAGCTGGCTTGGTTGGATGATGTCGGCGCCACGGTCACGTGGGCGCGGTGGCCGGGCCGACGCGTAAAGATACTTCGGCAGGGATAATCCCGGTCAACGAAATTGCCTGCACCATGGCCCCGCGTGCGATCCCGATTTCCGAGGCCGCGGGTAGTGCCGGATGGACTGCCCTGGTTCGTTATCTTGCCGATCTATGGCCCAAACGACAACGCGCGACGCCTCGCAGCCGATCGTCCGACTCCACGACGTTCGGAAAACCTATCAGCTCGACGGCAGCCCCCTGCACGTGCTTCGTGGCATCACCCTGGACGTCGCCGCCGGGCAGGTCGTGGCGATCACCGGTAGCTCCGGCGCGGGGAAGAGCACGCTGCTCCACATCGTCGGCGCCCTCGACACCGCAACCGCCGGCACCGTGGAGGTGGCCGGGAGCAACCTGGCCGGGATGAAGTCCGCCGATCTTGCCGACTTCCGCAATCATCACATCGGCTTCGTCTTTCAGTTCCACCACCTGCTTCCGGAGTTCACCGCGGCCGAAAACGTCGCGATGCCGTTGTTGATCCGCGGGGCCGGCATGCGTGCCGCCCTTGAGAAGGCCGCGGCGTACCTGGATCTCGTGGGCCTGGCCGATCGTGCGCGCCACAAGCCGGCCGAGCTCTCCGGCGGCGAGCAGCAGCGCGTGGCCGTTGCCCGCGCGCTCATACCCGAGCCGGATCTCGTCCTCGCCGACGAACCCTCCGGCAACCTGGACTCCTCCAACAGCGAACGGCTGCACGCCCTTCTCTGGGATATCAGCCGCAAGGAAGGGCGCACGTTTGTAATCGTCACGCATAACACGGATCTTGCGGCCCGGGCCGATCG
>CAZJYH010000375.1:0-5269 GCA_964549365.1 uncultured Alphaproteobacteria bacterium | reverse complement strand
CGAACGCGTAGGTCATGGTCCAGTCGCGGCTGGGTGACATCGTGGTGAGCGTGAAGCCGAGCCCCATCTCACCGAACACGCGCCAGCCGTTGGGAAGCTCCACCTGCGCGCCCAGGCCCATCTCCGGAGCAAGCACGAGCGCGAGGCCGGAAGGGCCGCCGCCGTCGTACATCTCCTGGGTGCCGGTGCCGTTGGGATACACGTAGTTCCCCGGCGACAGCACGGTGCGCGTCAGCGTCTCGCTGGTGATGAGCGGCACCGACACGTTCAGCAGGCCGAAGGCGTAGGCCTTGCGTTCGGCGAAGTAATATTGGATGCCCGGCGACAGCGTCAGCGCAACGCTGACACGGTGCAGATGGAACTCCTCCTGCACCACGGTGTCGTCGGCGGCGTGGATGCCGGAGGAATCGGGCCAGTAGCCGTACAGATTTCCGACGTGGATATCGAAGCCGGCGCGCCCGGTGAAGTACAGCTCCCCGGAATACCGTTGCTCGGCGACGGCTGCAAATCCGTACATCGGCTGCCCATGATTGCCGCGCAGCACCACCGGATTGCCGATCGGCACGGAGTTGGCGGGAATCTCGACGTTGTTGTCGCCGCCGAGATACTTGAAGAGCCCGCCGAACAGAATGCTGCTGGAGAAGTCGCAGCTGCGATTGCCCCGCAGCAACGTCACCATCATCGAATCGCCGCGCTCCTGATACTTCGCGCACACGGTGAAGGTGCTCACGTTGCCGGCCTTGTCGCGCAGCTTGAGCCGCGCGTAGGCGTTCTGCCTCGGCGTGATCATCGTGATCGTCACGGGCACCTGCGGCGCGCCCGGCTCGAAGCGCTGCACCGACACCAGCATGTTCTCGTTGTCGTCCACGATCACCTGATCGACCCCCTTGTCGTTCAGACGGTCGTCGCGAACGATGGCGGGGATGATGTTCTCGCGGCCGCTGACCCGCACGTAATTCGTCGTGAGCTCCGGCGCGATGGTGTCCGGAAGGATGATCACCTGCTCCATGGACTGGCCGCCGCCGTTGCCGTAGGCGTCGTAGGCCGCGTCGTCGTACCCGAACCCGTAGCTGTACAGCCCGAACGGCTCGGCGTCGCTGATGACGTGCGTGCCGTAGCCTACCTCGATCTGCGCGATCGAATAGAGGCTGAGCCCGAACGGCTTGAACTTGCGCGGATCGAGCGACTGGTCGTCGAGACGCAGCGTTCCGATCGAGGCCGTCGGGACGATCAGGTTGATGTAGTGATGCCACGAGCCGCGCACCGGCGTCGCGAATCGATACCCCGTGAGGAACTGCTCGGTGGGCGCAACGATGATCATCATCGGATCGCCGACATCGTCGCCGTTGTCGAATCCCTTGGAGTACTGCGCAACAAGCACCGGACGGTCGCTGGTGACCATCGTGTGCTGCGTCTGATTCTTGTTCTCGTAGAAGTCGCCCGCGTTCAGCGTGGCCACCAGTTTGTTGTTCTCGAAGACGTGCGTGCTGTCCTCGTTGGCGAGCACGCGCAGCACCGAGCTGGAACGCCCGGCCAGCGTCCCGACGAAGAACTGGCGACCCCACGCCTTGAGCGACGGCAACTGCTCCACCAGCAGGTTGCACGCCTTCACGCGCGGATCGGGAACGTAGGCGCAGTTGTGGCCGCTGAAGACGGCGATCGGCTTGTCGGATTCGATCAATGTGCCGGTCAGGTCCGACTTCGTATTCGGATCGTACCGCGGGATCACCTGGTAGACGTCGCCACGATTCAACTCCACAACGAACGGCTGCTTCGCCGGCCTCCCCTTCTGCGTCTTTGCCGACGGCGTGATCGTCACGCGTGTGCCGTCCTGCGTTGCGATGATCGCCATCTGGGCCAGCAGATCGTTCTGCAGCCAGGCGTAGCACATGGCTCGATAGCTGGTGCCGAGCACGTTCACCGGATGGGCGAGATAGGTGTCGGTGGTCTGGTAGCGTCGGTTCAGGCCGTACACCGCGATCTGTTCGTCGGCGACGATGTGCACGGCGAGGTCCTCGATCTTCTCGCTGGAGCGTACCTGCGCGGCGGTATCGATCGGGATCGAGATCACCTTCCCGGCCTGCACGGTGAACGGGTAGCGGAACCCAAGCCCTCGAATCTCGACGAAGCCCGTGGCGTTCTCGCTCGAGGTGATGAACAGTTCCAGCTGCAGCGGATCGGCAGGCTTGGCCGCAAGCGTCCGATCGTCGGTGGTGTAGTCGCGGAAGTTCTTCTGAAACACCACCCAGAACTCCTTCCCCTCGGTCGTGTAGTCGCTGCGACGCGACGACGGCGTGGGCCGCGGCAATACCTGCGCGACGGCCGCGGCGACGGCCGCGAACAACAGCAGGGAAACGACGGCGTTGAGTCGAAGAAGTGCTCTCATGAAAACCTCACCGCGCTCGCCGACGGATACACCCTCCGATGATCGGCGCGGACATTGAAATATCAAATCAACCGGATTCGGAGGATGCTCATCACCGCGCCGGCGCGTTTGCGCCGACGCGGTGACGTGTCCGGACATCCTTCAAGGGAAAGATCCACCGACGGCAGGGCCGCGGCGTTATCGCGCATCCAACGGATGCATGATCACGGCATTGTTGCCGTAGGCATCGTACTGATTCTCGTCGATGCCGAAACCGTACATATAGCACCCGAACGGCACGGAGCAGACGATATCGTGCGCCCCCTCCTTCAACGGCAGGTTGCCGACAAGGAACGCACCGGACGGCACCGCGACGAACGCCGAGGCGTTCACGGGGGCTCCGTCCACGCGGAGCAGGCCGGCGGCCTCCTGGTTGGGAACCACCACGGTCGCGTAATGGTGCCACGATCCGCGGATCGGCGTGGCGACATGGCACTCGCGCACGAACTGTTCGGTCGGCGGAAGGATCACCATCATCGGATCGCCGACATCGTCGATATCGTACCCGGTGCTGTAGAGCACCGCGAGCACGGGCTCATCGCTGGTGATCGCGACGGCGGCCGTGATGTCCCGCTGGATGAAACCACCGGCCGGGATCTCGACGGACGCATCCGAACCCACCACAACATGCGCTCCCCTGCTCCCGGCGATCACCCGCAGTACCGAATGCCTGCGTTCGGCGAAGCTTGCCGCGGCGAACGTTCGGCCCCACGCCGATGTCGGCGGAATCTGCTCGGCCAACAGATTGCAGGCCTTGTTCTTGACATCCGGAACGTAGGCACAGTTGTGCCCGGAGTAGACGGCGATCGGCTTGTTCGACTCGATCGACGTGCCGGTGAGATCCCCCTCGTCGATCGCGATGATCTGATAGACGTCGCCACGGTTCAGCGCAACGCTGATCGGCGCGTCGGCCGCGCCGCCTGAACGAACGCGTGCAGTGGGAACGATCTTCACGTTCGTGCCGTCCTCGGTTGCGATCACGGCGGCCTGAGAGCCGAGGTCCTTCATCAGCGCACGGAATCCGGCCACACGATATTCGGTGCCGAGCACATCGGCCGGCAGCGCCATGTAGGTGTCGGTGGTCTGGAACCTGCGATTGACACCGTACACACCGAGCGGCGCACTCGAGGCAACGTGTACCGACAGCGGCTCGACGACGCCGTTGGAACGCAGCTGCATCGAGCTGTCGATCGGCAGGTGCAGAACTTGTCCGGCCGCTATCCGGAACGGCACCACCGCCCCGTGCCTGCCGGCCTGTACCGTGCCGCGCGCATCGAACGGCGAGGTCAACGTCAGTTCCAGATCCAGCCGATCGGCCGGACGTTCACCGCCGGAGCGGGCATCGGTGACATAGTCCCGAAAGTTGCGCTGGAACACCAGCCAATACTCATGGGGTGCCGGCGTGCCGGCATCGTTTCCCTGGGCAACCAACGCCTGGGTGCCCCAGAGCAGCACGGGAAGTAGTAGTAGTGGAAGATGGCGGGCTCGCATCACGTTCCTCCTTTGGGGTTGAAGAAAGGCATCGGAACGCGCGGAGATCCACATCACCCGCGGCACCGTGTGATTATTTCACATACATCATGCGCCGTAATTCTCGTGTGCGTCCGGTGACGAGTTCGTAGAAGTACATCCCGCTCGGCATCGTAGCCGGAGGGTTGAACGGAACCACATAGCGGCCCGCGTTCCTGTCGGCATCCACCAGCGTCACCACTTTGTCGAAGAAGAAGTCGTAGATGGTGAGGCGCACGTGCGAATCCTCACCGATGGCGTAGGCAATCTCGGTGAACGATTTGGTAATGCCGAACGGGTTCGGTCGATTCGGCTCGAGGAAATCCCGCTTCCCCTTGGTGATCGTCACCGGGTCACCCTGCATCGCCGAACCGACAACGAACGCCCACATGGACGGCACGAGACGAGTCGACGGGCCGAAGCAGGCGGTGCTCAGCAGATACGGGGCGCCGAAGGATGCGTCGGGCATGGCGCCGCCGAACGTGGCCTGTGCGGTTGCCGCATGGGATGCGGTAAGCATGCTGCAGCATGCGGCAATCGTGCAGAGCGCGCTTCGCAAACGCCGATACCCTTGTGTGGAGTTCATGCGGTCGTCGTGCTATGTGTTGCGTGAGTGCCGACTGCTATCTGCACCGGCTGGCTCTCGGGATACAGGAGACACCGTGTGAAGTGCGCCTCACCGCCGTTGCCGAGTTCCGGATGATCCACCTTGCACCGCGGCATGACTTCCGGGCAGCGTGGGTGGAAGTAGCACCCGCCGGGCAGATTCGCGGGGCTGGGCACGTCGCCGTGCAGGACGATGCGCTCGGGTTTGCGGCGTGGGTCGGGGATGGGCACGGCCGACAGCAACGCCTTGGTGTACGGATGCTTCGGATTGCGATACAACTCGTGGGCCTCGGCGATCTCGACAATTTCGCCCAGATACATCACCGCCACGCGATCGGAGATATGCTCGACCACCGAGAGGTCGTGCGCGATGAACAGATACGTGAGCCCGAACTCCCGCTGAAGATCCTCCAACAGGTTGATCACCTGCGACTGGATCGACACGTCGAGCGCGGAGACCGGCTCGTCGCAGACGATGAACTTCGGCTCCACCGACAGCGCGCGGGCGATCCCGATACGCTGGCGCTGGCCGCCGGAGAACTCGTGCGGGTATCGGCGCGCGTACTCCTTGCGCAGCCCGACGACATCCAGCAATTCCATCACGCGCTTCTGGATCTCGGCATCCGTTGTGCGCAGGCCGTGAAACTTGATGATCTCGCTGAGCATGCCGCCGACGGTGATCCGGGGATTCAGCGACGAGTACGGATCCTGGAAGATGATCTGCATCTC
>CAZJYH010000374.1:495-5270 GCA_964549365.1 uncultured Alphaproteobacteria bacterium | reverse complement strand
ATCCGGGATCGATGAGCTTCACGTTCGCTCCGGTCACTTCCTCGATGCTCGGCGCCAGCAGCGGGTAGTGCGTGCAGCCGAGGATGAGCGTGTCGATCGACTGTGCGAGCAGCGGCCGCAGGTATTCGCGCGCCATGATCAGCGTTGCCTGGTGATGGGCCAGGCCCTCCTCGGCGAGGCTCACGAACACCGGGCAGGCCTGTGCCAGCACGCGCGCCCCGGGGGCGAGGCGGGCGATCGTCTCCACGTGCGCGTTCGATCGCACGGTCCCCTCGGTGCCGATCACGCCGATGATGCCGGATGTGCTGCTCTCGACGGCGGCGCGCGCGCCCGGATCGATCACGCCGATCACCGGCACCGATACGACGCGTCGCACCTGCTCGATCGCCACCGACGACGCGGTGTTGCAGGCGATGATGAGCATCTTCACCCCGCGCGACTCGAGGAACGCGGCGGCCTGGAGCGAGTAGCCGATCACGGTCGCGGCGGACTTCGAACCGTACGGCACGCGCGCGGTGTCACCGAAGTAGACGGTGTTCTCGTGCGGCAACAACTCCATCACCCGTCGAGCCACCGAAAGGCCACCGACGCCGGAATCGAACAGTCCTATGGGAAGATGTTCTTTCATCAATGAAACCTGATCCGGGTTGCCGAGTCGACGCGCGCGGAATCGGGCGCAAGCTCGTGACGGATGAGTTTCCAGGCCGAATCGGGATTGAAAGGCTTGGTCTGAAACGGACAGTGCGGTGAGTCGGTTGCCGGGTTTGCCGCGTGGCATTGGGCGCAATCGCTCGTCGAGCCCACCACGCCGCCGCGCGACGTGAAGGCCGCGCGATCGAGCATGATGTTGTACTCCGAGTAGTTCGATCCCGGGCCGTGGCACCGTTCGCAGCCGACCCCCTCGGCCAGCACCTTCTTCTCGGCGTCGTTCCCCGCGGCTCTGCCGAGCGTGGAGTGGCAGCTCAGGCAACCGTCGATGCGAAGGCCGTGCGCGGCAAGATACGCGCGTGCCGTATCGCTTGAAAGCCGGCTGTAGGCTGTTGCGTGCGCGCTTTGCTCCCACCGCTGCGTCTGCGAGCCCATGCGCGCGGTGCCGTGGCATACGGCGCATCGATCTGCCCCCGTGAAGCGCGCGGGAGGAAGCTCCTGTTGTCGCGAGTAGTTGATGTACAGGAACGCACACAACGTGAACAGCGCCAACAGGAAGATATAGCTGATGCGATTGAGCATGCTGGAATGAGACGTAAGATATGAAACGGAATCCGCGTGTGCGGTGATCCGGCCCCGCCGTTGAAACGTTGATACGTGATGATGACGCGATGCACCGCGGCGCGGTGCCGGTTGACGGGCGTTGGTCCACTCGGCGTGCCCGCATGGCCGACCGGCGCCTTCGCGTGAGAGGATGTTCCGCTGCAAGGCCGATCAATTGCGGATTTGCGGGGGAAAACGTTGCGGTTCCGATTTGCACATTTTGCGTTCGGTGCTATATTGCCCGTCCTTTCCGATGGAGCGTCCGTACACATGCGCTTCATGCGCTGCTTGCGAACGGATGAGGAGAGCAACTACAGTCCAACGCCCTAGTAACGGATCTGGTAATCATGACGGAATCTGGCAACACCTTCGAGTCGCAAGAGCCCGCGGGCTCCGACGCGGAGGAGACGAACAACGCGGCAACGACCGACGCAACCAACCCCGAAGCCGCACCCGCGGAAGCCCCCACTGAAACGCCCGCAGCTCCTCACGTTGATGCGGTACAACCGTCGACCGCTCCGGTGATCGAGGCGGCGGCCCCCGTGGCCGAGGCTCCGGCTGTCGCGGCTGAAGCTCCGGCCGTGGAATCGCCCGCTGCAGCAGCGCCTGCGGCCGAGGCGCCCGCGGCTGAAGCACCTGTCGCGGCGGCGCCTGTCGCCGACACGCCTGTCGCCGACGCGCCGGTTGCGGCTGCACCGGATGGCGCGCCCACACCGGAGGCTGCGGCCGAGGGTGAGGCGGGGGCCGAAGCCGGTTCCGGTGAAGGGGGCGAGGGTGCGCATGACGAGGGTGAGGGGTCACGTCGTTCGCGCGGCCGTCAGTTGCCGAAGATTCCCGAAGAGGAGATGCGTCTGATCTGGGCGGAGCTCGCAACGAAGAAGGGATCCGGTGAAGAGATCGAGATCGAGGTGATCTCCACCAATCGTGGTGGCGTGGTCGGCTCGTATCGCGGCGTCGAGGTGTTCATTCCGGTTTCGCACTGGAGCCTCGATCGTCATAACACGGATGCCATCTCCGGTGTGAGCCAGGGCGACAAGCTTGCCGCGCATGTGCTCGAGATCACCGCGTTCGATACGGACGCACGCCGCGTCACCGCCACGCGCCGTACGCTGCTCCGCAAGGATCTGATGGGCTCGCTCGTGGTGGGCCAGAAGATGAAGGGACGCGTCGCATCGATTCTCGACTTCGGCGCGTTCGTCGATCTCGGCGGCGTCGACGGTCTGGTGCATGCCTCGGAGATCAGCTTCGACCGCACGCGCAAGCCGAGCGAACTGCTGAGCAAGGGAGATGAGGTCGAGGTGGTGATCCGCGAGATCGATCGCGAGAAGAAGCGCATCTACCTCAGCATGAAGGATCTGCTGCCGTCGCCGTGGGAAGGTGTCGAGGATCGATTCGCGATCGGCTCGATCCAGAACGGCAAGGTTGTGGGCATCGGCAAGAACGGAGCATTCATCGAGCTGGAGCCCGGTCTCGAAGGGTTCGTCCGCGTCTCGGAGCTCTCCTGGACCAAGCGCATCAACAACCCGAAGGAAGTGTTGCGCAAGGGGATGGACGTCGAGGTGAAGGTGCTCGATGCCAGTTCGCGCAAGCAGCGGCTGAGCCTCAGCTATCGCCAGGCGCAGCCCGATCCGTGGAGCACGATCGCCGAGACGCATGCGGTCGGCACCGCGTGGGAAGGCGAGGTGCGCGAGATCTCCAACAAGGGTGTCGTCGTGTCGGTGGGCGATGTGGAAGGCTTCCTCCCCCGTGGCCGGATGGGCCGCGAGGCGCGTAAGCTGACCGAGATGAAGGTTGGCGACAAGCTGAACGTGAACGTGATCGAGGTGAACCCCGCCACGCACTCGCTGATCTTCGGCCTTCCGATGCCGGAGGGTGAGGGGGGCGGAGGTGGGGGCGAGCGCTCCGATCGTCGCGGCGGCGGCGGCGGCGGTGGGCGCGACGGCGATCGTCGCGGCGGTGATCGCCGTGGTGATCGCGATCGCGAACGCACCGGCGGCCCCGTGACGCCGGTCAACGAGATGAAGAGTGCCGATACCGTCACCAACTTCACGCTCGGCGACCTGATCAACGATGCCATTAAGAAGCAGCTCAACTACGCCGAGCCGAAGCCGGCACCGGCCGAGCCTGCCGCCCCTCCGGTAGCCGCTGCTCCGGCCGCTCCCGTGGCTGCAGCACCGGCGGCGGAAGCACCGGCGGCGGAAGCGGCTCCGGTTGCCGAAGCGCCGCTCGAGGCTGCCTCGGTGGAAGCTGCACCGGCCGCCGCGTCCGAGCCCGCTCCGGTGGCCTCGGCCGACGACGCTGCTCCCGCAGCCGACGGCGAGACCGCGTAGACCGGTATGCGCAGATCATGAATGAACGGAAACGCGCTTCGGATTCTTCTCCGAAGCGCGTTTCTGGTTGAAGATCCCGATGCCCGGATGGCGGAATGGCAGACGCATCAGACTTAAAATCTGAGGCCGTGTAAGCGGCGTGCGGGTTCAAGTCCCGCTCCGGGTACAAGCGGAAGGAACGAGGAAGAAGGAGCGAAGAGCGAGGAACGCGAATTCTTCCGACAAAACAAACGGCCGGTTACCATCGAGAGGTAACCGGCCGTTTTGTTCTTCATGCCCCCCGGGGGTTACCGCACCACGCTCATCCGCCTGGTGATCTGGTAGCCGCCCGCCTCCAGACGATAGAGGTACGTCCCGGAGGGGAGGGCTCGTGCGTCGAAGCGAACGCGATGCGCGCCGGCGTCGACGGTACGGTCGATGAGCGTCGCAACCTCACGGCCGTCGCTCGCCGTCACGCTGAGGCGTACGCGGGCGGCGGCGGGGACGGCGAAGGCGATCGTCGCCTCGGTTCGGACGGGGTTCGGCGCGATCTGCTCCAACGCATACCCGGCCATCCCGGCACGGTTCTCGTCGCGCACGCCGGACGGATTGTCGAACAGCGGCAGGCGCGAGAAGGAGCCGCCGAGGATCGTGTCGGTATCGGCATGCGCGAAGCCCAGCCAGTCCTGCAGCACCGAGGCGTAGATCTGACGGAAGTCCACGCTGAACTTCACGTCGCCCCGCAGGTCGAGATCGGTGAGGTTCGTCACGCCGCCCAGCACCTGCGCCCCCTTCACGGGGCGTCCCATCACCATCTGCGGCGCCGCCGCCCCGTGGTCGGTGCCGGCCGAGCCGTTCTCGTTCACGCGCCGCCCGAACTCCGAGTAGGTCATGCACACCACGCGGTCGCCGTGTCCGCTTGCGGCCACGTCGTCGAGGAACGCCTTCACACCCCGTGAGATCGTGCTCCAGAGCTGTTGATGCGCGGTAAGCTGCTGGATGTGCGTGTCGAAGCCCGGAAGCGAGAGGATGTAGATGTTCGTCGGCAGGCCGCCGTTGATGAGCCGCGCGACGATCTTCAACTGCTGCGCGAACGTGTTCGCTTCGTACGACACACCGTTGTTCGGCGCGTCGATGACGGCATCGTGGATCTTGTCGGAATAAACGTTCGACTGTTCGATCACGTCACGCACGAACTGCAGCTCAGGTCCGGCA
>CAZJYH010000374.1:0-485 GCA_964549365.1 uncultured Alphaproteobacteria bacterium | reverse complement strand
AAGCGTGTTCGGCACCGGAGTCGGCGTCACCTCGAGTCCGTTGGCCAGGTTGTAGAAGCGGTCCGGGTTGTCGATCGCCATTCCCATGCTGCCGTGGTCGCTGAGCAGTGCCAGCGATGCGCTCGTGCCGATCTGCATCGCGAACGGCGCGGTCGGCAGCGTCTGCGGATACTCCGGGTGCAGCGCTTCGAGATACCGGCCGAGCCAGCCGGTCGACCAGACGGCGTTGGCGGGGGAGGAGGTGTGCCAGATGTCGGTGGAACGGAAATGCGAGCGATCCTGGTCGGGATAGCCGACATTGGTGATCACCGCGAGGTTCCCCTCGTTGTACATCCCCTGCAGTTGCGTCATCGCCGGATGCATCCCGAGCCCGGTGCCGATCGGCAGCGCATCGCTCTTCTTCAATGCGATCGTCGGGCGGGCATCGTAGTACTTCTGATCGTCCACCGGGATGATCGTGTTCAGCCCGTCGTTGCCGCCGTTGA
>CAZJYH010000373.1:0-5273 GCA_964549365.1 uncultured Alphaproteobacteria bacterium | reverse complement strand
ATTGCCGGCTGTCGCGATGATAACGATTGCGTGACGAGCGTTCAAACGCGAAGCGGGTGTCCCGATTGAATCGAGACACCCGCTTCGATATCTATCCTCCGCGCAGCCCGTCGTCGGACGGGCTGCGCGGTGCTCGTGCGGCGTTACTTCCGCAGCATCATCGTGTTCGTCTTCGTCCACATGCCGGATTCCAACCGGTAGTAGTACAGGCCCGACGGGAAGCCGGCGGCATTCCACGTCACCCGGTACGTTCCCGGCTGCATGATGGCGTCGATCAGAGTGGCCACCAGCTTGCCGTTCGCATCATACACGGTCAGCTTCGTCGGGCCGTCGAGGCCGAGCGAGAAGTTGATATCCGTGGACGGGTTGAACGGATTCGGATGATTCTGATCAAGCGTGTAGGTCGTCCCCATCGCCTCGATAAGGCGGAGGTTGATACCGCAGACCGAATCGACCGTGACCAGACCCGGCTCCGGGCTCACCCATGCGCAGGGCTTGTTCTTCAGCTCCACCGTGAACGGCAGCTCCGAAAGGCTGACGCGACCCAGGAACAACTGGAATTGCGGGCGGAGCAGCTCGCCGGTACCGGTCAGATAGGTGTTCGCCGGAGCGACCGCCTCGATCTGATACAGACCCGGGTTCGACTGCAGGACCGTGACATTCCAGCCGTTGAGCAACGTGCCGTTGGTCATCGAAGCGATGTCCGTCGGATTGGCCGAAGCATTCAACAGCTTCAGCACCCGGCGATCATAGTTCAGCGTGATGACCAGGTTGTTCACCCTCACCGGATCGAGACCCGCGTCCTGCAGAACGATCGGCGTGGTGACCTGCGTGCCCGGCGCACCGTGGTAGTTCCGTGCGATGGCCGCCGGAACCTGAACGGTGTAGCCGATACCGACCACGTCGGCATCCTGTGCCGGCGCCACGGAGTTGTCACGCGGGTTGATGACGTCGAACGACACCTTGCCGGCGTAGTTCTTCGCCGCAACCGGCGAGAAGCGCACCGGAATGGCCAGCGGGGTCCCCGGAACAAGCGTCACCGGGAAGTTGATGCCGGTCGTCAGGAGCGTGAACACACCGTCGGGATCGGTGAGCGCGACGCCGCGCAGCAACAGCGGCTCGGAGCCGGTGTTGGTGATCAGCACCGCGTTCTCCGGCTGATCGCACGTGAGCACGCGACCGAAGTCGTAGCCCCTCGTTTCGACGCCGGCTGTGTAGGTGTAACCGGTGAGCGTGTTCGTCGAGTCGTCGCAGAAGGCATGGTCGCCCACGAAGACGATCTTCGCCGTGCGGGTGCCCGGCACCTGCGGACGGAACTCGACCGCGATGTCCTTCGTCTCGCCCGGCTTCATCGTCCACGGCAGGTTGAGCAGCGTCTTGTCGATGTAGAAGTTCGCCGGATCACCCAGGATCTGGATGTCGGTGACATGGAGGTCACGCGTCGGCTTCGCACGCAGCGTCACCGTCCCCGGAACCGGCGCGGTGCCGGTGGGCGGATTGCTCGGGCCGTTGAACTTCCAGGTGCCGAAGTCGAAGCCGCTGATCTCACCGTGCGACTCGATGCCGACGCCCTTCAACAACTCGGAAACGGGCGCGCCGATCTTCGGCGTCAACACGATGGTCGCCTCGTACGGACGCTCGTCCTTCGGGAAGAAGCGAACAAGCTGCGACAACGGCTTCGCGTCGTTGGCCTGCAGCACGTCGCCCTTACGCACCGTCTTCAGCGGATTGGAGTTGTCGAACGCGAAGTACTGTGCGTCATCACCCTCGATCGTGAGCGAAACAACCTCGTCGTCCGACGTCCCGACGTTGTGAAGGAACACTTCACCGACATAGGAACCATCGAGATTCTTCGTGCACGTATTGAGCGGCGTGACCACCCAACGCTCCTTCCAGTCGTATCCGGTGATCCGCGGTCCCGGCTGGATCACGCGTGCGGTCCAGACCGAAGTGTCGCGGATGTCGCGGGTATTGGAATACACGCGAGCGACGGTGCGATAGTTGCCGAGGCCGGCGGCCACCGGGTCGAACACCACGGGGATGTCGATCTTCTCGTTCGCCTTCAGGACCTTGTCCTTCAGGGCCGCGATATCGCTCGGGTTCACCGAGAAACGGTTGTCCGGCCAGATGATCAGCTTTGTCGGATCCGGATCGCCCGGATTGCCGAAGCGGATCTCGCCGGTGCCGATGTTCTCGATCGTCATCGGAAGCGTCTTCGGGTTGTTGTCGACGCCGAGCACGAACGTACCGAAGTCCACATCATGCACGTAGATCTTCGGACGCGCCGTCTCGGTGATCAGCGGCAGCAGCACGTTGACGCAGCCGAGCTTCACCTTCAGCGTATCGACATAGCGCTGGTTGTCCACCTCAGGCGTGGAGCTGACTTCCACCAGCAACTTGGCGCCCGGTGCAAGCGTGGCAGGCACCGCAGGCGTGGACTTCACGATCTTGTAGCCCTGGTTGCCCAGCGACAAGAGAAGCTCCTTCACGACAACCGGACGCGTGAGCGGGTTGGTGATCGTGACGGTCTTGGTAACCGTGAACTTCGCGGTCAGCTCGCCGTAGTTGAGCTCCGGCTGAGGATCGACCACAACGTACTCGGCCTCATAGGTGTAGTAGACCTTCCAGATCTTGCCGGTACGATCCTTGATGATGACCGTTGCCGACGCGTTCTGCAGCGGATCGATCGGCTCGACACGAAGCTCGACGCGCGACTTGCCGACGATGTCGGAGAGGCGCTGCGGATCGACCGCAACCAGGCGTGCGTTCTTGACGGACGACGGATCGAGCGTCACCGAACGCAGCCCCACCGGGTTTGCATTCAACGCACGGATCTTGATCTTCAGCACCGTGCAGTCGAGCACGGTATCGATCTGAAGCGAGTCGGCCGGGCGCAGCACGCGACGAGACGGGGCCAACGGATAACCGTACGAAAGCGCCGAGTACTCCTCGAACTCGCACGGGTGCAGGACGCTGACCGCACCGCTGCCGCCACCGCCGGCGATGACCGCCTTCTTGTCGTCCTTCTTGCGAGTGCCGCCCGGACGATACTTCTCTTCGCCGCGGAACAGACCGTAGACGAAACCGGAGAGCTTGCCATCCTTGTTCTTCGAATACACCCAATGGTCTTCACCCGGCGACACGTTCATCGTGCCCCAGATGAGATCGGTGCCCGGCACCTTGCGGTTCAACAGGAAGGTTGAGCCGTTCTCACGAACGACCGACTTCGCGGTGATCGTGTCGGTGACGACGTTGATGAAGCTCTGCATGGCGCCCGGGTTGGTGGGCGCGTAGTACGGAGCGAAGTTGACCCACTGCTCGCGCGGGGTGATCTCCACCATGTAGGGCGCCCAGCCCTCGAACTCCTGAGCGGGAACACCGAAACCGGTCGGCGTGGAGGAGACCTGGCGGATGATCGCCATCGAGTTCATCATCACCATCGCCTGGCCCTTCGTCTCGAAGTAGACGCCAGCCGCGACGCCGATCGAGAACTCCATCAGCGAGTCCTTCTTGGCGATCTTGTACGTGTTCTGCTTGGTGCCGCCGGGCTGCGTCTGGATGATGTCCAGATTCGGAGCGCCGGTGGTGTTGTAGATACGCGCGAATTCACGATGACGCTCGGCAACGGCGTTGCTCCCCATGCGGCGCGAGTCATACGTCGGCATCCAGAGGAACTTCGTTCCGTGCTGATCGGCGGGCGGAATCCACTCGATCATCGGATTCTTGTACGCGTTGTCCTTCAGACCGAAGTCGTCGACGTTCTTCTTGGCGCGCGTGTTGCCGCCCACGACGCCGATCGGCTTGTCGGCCTGGATGATCGTCGCGGCGATGTCGTCCTGCGTCTCAGCATCAACGGACGTATCGACACGGCTCTGCACCTGGAACACTTCGCCTTCGTTCAGCGTGATAACCGTCGGCGGACCGCCGACGAAACGGATACCGGCCGGGGGAAGGATCGTGACCTTCGTGTTGTCGAACGCGGCAACCACCAGAATCTCGGCCGGGGCCGGACGCGGCGTGTGCGGGATCTTCACCTCGTCGGCAACACCGATCTCGTTGGCCGTCTCGCCGGGTATGCTGGCGGAGTAGTACAACTGGCCGAAGTTGTCGACCGGAATCGGTGTGAATGCCTCGGTGGCCTGGTAGTGTGTGAAGTAGCAATACACCACGATCGGCATGTCGGCATCAACCTTGATCCCCTTCTTCAGGATGGTGTTGATGCCCGTAACGATCGGATTGCTCTTGAACTGGTATACCTTGAACTTGCCTGGTTCAAGGCTGACAACGTCCGTATTGCCGCCGTCGGTCGTGATTCGGACCTTGTTGGCGACCGGGGACCAGAGCCAGAGATTGGCTTCGGCCACAACCCGGTTGTTGGGGAACCGGGGGTCGATGCGATTCATTGCCGTATCGGGGAAGGCAATGTAGTACAGCGTTCCGGTGTTGTTGTCGTCGCCGAACTCGGTCGGCAATTGCGCCTTGGCAGTCGTGGGCTGCAGTAGAGCCCAGCAAACCGCGATGAGCGCGAACGCCAGCAGCGAGAGGCCACGGGTACGAAGGTTCGCTCCGTTCATAGGTTTGCCCATTGTTGCGTAGAAGTGCAGAGTGTTTAGATGTATCAACGTTCTGTTTCTATCTGTTTACGGAGGTGCGGCCCTCAAAATGGGAGGTTGAACGCTTATAATCAAGAGTCTTTTTTCCTCTTTTAACAATTGCGTTCCTGCACACACCTCGCGCCAAGGCCCCGCGCACGGAGCTATTGGTAGGCCGGAGTCCCGACGATTCTGAAACGAGCTCCGGCCTCATGTTGACCGGGGCATCCCCCACCACCCATCCCTCACCTCGAATCGCCCACCCTCAACCGGACTTGGTACAATACCGGTTGCAGAAAGTAAGACCGTGGAGGGTTCGAAGTGTCGCGCTCGGGGCCGCCTTTTTTTCAGTTCCCCCTCGATCGGCGCCCCCTTCGGTTGCCAACACATCACCCGTAGCGAAGTTGCAGTTTGGCTGCCGGTATGGCCGTTTTCGGGCAAATTGCCGCCAAGCGCCGATCGAAACCGAAACGGCTCGTTCTTGAAGACAAAATCCGGAAGCAATTCCCGACAGTCCAGAACCCTGCGGCAACGAAATTCCCGATCGACACACCCGGAGACATGGGATCGGGCAGCCATATAATGGACACCGCGAAGAAGACGTAGGTAACTTGGGAACGGAAAACGGGAAGATCCGAGAAAATCGGGCCGGTCTCTTGAGACGAAAGGTGATCAGGTGAC
>CAZJYH010000372.1:4550-5284 GCA_964549365.1 uncultured Alphaproteobacteria bacterium | reverse complement strand
GTCCGGCGGAGCGTACCAATGCCACTCGGTCCCCCAATGCCCGCCGTGCAGCGGGTCGGCGTCCGTGGTGTCGTACTTCCGTATCCCCACCCAACGCCCCTGCATGGCGCGTTCGACACCGGTCGCGATCGGCCCCAATTCGGGACCGAAGTTCATGCCGCGAAATATACTCATGGTGCAATGTTGATGGATGTGTGTCGACCATGACCCTGACGTCGCTTCATGGAACCGCGCTCACGGCACGATGATCCACTCCATCTCGAACATGCTCCAGTTCCCCGAGAGGTCGATCGAGCGCAGGCCCATTGATATCCGCCCCGGGCTTTTCAGCGTGACGGACAACGTCTGGGCGCCGGTGAACAGCCCCTGGAACGCGATCACGGGAACCGTGCCCGCGTAGTCGCCGCGGGTGCCGGCGTTGTCGCGGAAGCTCAATTGAAGATCGTTGTAGGTGGCCCCGCCGAAGTTGATCGGGATGCTCATCTCCCATGCCGGGCCTCCACGCAGGAAGATCACCTTCGCCGGTGGCGGCGCGAGCGTCAGCATCCCGTGGCCGGCGCTGGAGTTCCCGGCATGAGCGGCGTCAACCGGCAGGTGCGCTTCATCGTGCGCAGCTTCATGCGCGTGCACGCCTTTACGACCGCGCTGTTCGCCCGGCTCGGACCCCGCCCGCGCGACCCCGGGCCGGAGGGCTGGGTGGTGCTGCTCACCGGCACCTTCTATTCGGACAACTG
>CAZJYH010000372.1:4169-4540 GCA_964549365.1 uncultured Alphaproteobacteria bacterium | reverse complement strand
GGTGGCGGCGCGAGCGTCGCGATCGCGTTGCGCGTCTGGTGGGAGAAATTCCACTGGTCGGCATCAGCCACGCGCTGCAGGCTGTCCGTTCCGAGAGCGGAGCATGTTGGGGTGCCGGTGTAGACGAAGGGGCTCGCGACGATGGTCCCGCTGTACGTGTGGAACGTGGTGCTGTCGGCATAGGCGCCGACCGATCCGCCGAACTTTGCGCGCGCGATCAACTCGAGTGGATCGCGCGGTGCCTGGTTGCGCCAGTCGATCCAACTGTTGATCACATCCGGATTATTACAGGAACAGCTCATATTGCCTCGGGAAAAAAGGTGAAGAAACGGTGATGTCAAGCTCCATGGAGCGACGGCAATCATACGGAA
>CAZJYH010000372.1:0-4159 GCA_964549365.1 uncultured Alphaproteobacteria bacterium | reverse complement strand
TGCTCGGGCACGACGAAATTGTGGGCACGTCATTCGGCTGTCAAATGCGACACGAATTGTGCATCATGATTTCTCCCCTTCGGCAGTGCTCGTGCAGCCTGCCCTGTCGCGGATTCCTTTGGAATTGGGGAGAAACGGTGGGGGAGCTCCCGCCGAGCCGGGATCTTCGATCGGCGTGACAGAGCGCGTTCAGCGGGGTATTCCATCGACAAGCCACGGCCGCGGACTCTGACCCCGCATTCGGGACGCCGCGTGATTGGTGACGCGGCGAAATCCAGCTTGTTCCATCCATACGTTCACATCCATCGCTACCTGCGGCACGTCGATCGCTACGATGCTCCCCGGCAGCCGGGGGCTGCGGACACGGGCGCAGCCGAGGGGTACGGCGAGGGTGTCATCGGGCTTGCGCCGGGCATGAACTTCGAGCAGTCGCCGCAATCCCAGCCTCGTCGCGAACGCCAGTTGCGTTTGCTGGAGATGATAACGAAGCAGTTTGAGATTCTCGCTTGTCCAGTCCATCGGGACGTTATTCCCCCTCCTCCCGCTTCAACTTCTCCCGCAGCTTCGCGGCCACGCGATCGGTGAAGCCGGCGTCGTTGGCGATGATGTCCAGCAGTCGGCGAGTAACTCCGTTCGGGCTGGAGACACCACGTTCCCAGTCAGATATGGTTTGCAGCCGCCGCAATCCCAGCCTCGTCGCGAACTCCAGCTGCGTTTGCTGGAGATGATAGCGAAGCAGTTTGAGGTTCTCGCTTGTCCAGTCCATAGGCATGACCGTGAACTTACGTTTATGAACACCGCAAAGAAACCTGATTTACGTTGAACGCAAGCATATGCCCCTCATAATTTTGATTGGCGACTTGACATTTACGTTCGACGTAAGTATCTTTGATTTACGTTTGACGTAAATTATGGAGATAGAAACATGGAGAGAACTATCATGCCATCCGAACAGACCGACTCCCGGACCCAACAACCCGAACCAACAGTCCGCCGGCGCGCGCTCGATCGGTTCACCCACGCCGCCGCCGTCGAACTGTTGAACGCCGTCACCGAGGGGATGCTGTACTATCTCAGCACCTTCAACGATCCGGACTCCGAGCGGCTCGGCAACGCGCTGCGCCTGGCCACCGACATGGTCTTCGAGACGCTCCCGGCGGGGCATACGGACGTCTGGACCTGAGAGGCCCAGACCGGAACGCCGCCGCACGCACCACACGCCGCGCCCGGCGCACGGAACAGCCGGTACTCCGGCAACCGGAACACCGCACGGGCGGACCTCCACCGCCCGCCGCTTCGTGAACGAACGGCTTTGTGCCATCCCCGCCACGTAGCATTTACACCACGGTGATACCACTCACAATGCGAGCAGCTCCGCTCGCTGCCGAACCTGCTGTATTCCGACCGCAACGATTTCAGCCTCCGACAGACAGAATGATGAGCTGGTGGATACGGTCGTGCGTTTCGATGGGGGAATGTGAGAACCTCCGGCGCCGTCCCTACCGCACCGAGGCACAAGGTTCCCGGAGCGCGACGTCGACCTGCACGATGGCATGACGAACGGAAGCCGTCGGACGCAAAGGCTTGCAGGGCGACACGGTGCCATCCGTCGCGCCGAGGGGCGTCAAGAAGAGCGCGCCGTCCCCCACAGGACGGCGCGCCTACAAGTGCGTGACATGCTGTTCCCCCCGGACATGCACGGTCGTAGCGTCGCGCACACTCCGATATCGAAGTGGGTATCGGAGCCCGTGATTCCGACGCTTCGTTCACGCAGACCCAAAGGTATATCCACACGAGTGCACCCGACAATCGCACAGAAGTATGGTTTTCGCGGAGGTGACACGAATGGATGAACCGAATCCACCCTCGGTCCGCCGCGTTTCGGGGCTGTCGCGTGGCGCGCCCGGGGACCTTCCGAGGGAAGGTCCACGGGCGCGCCCAACAATCGAACGCACGGTATGCACATGCACCGCAATACTCGACGATCGCAAACACGCGCAATCGGCAGGCGTGGAGTACGGCATATCGCAACGCGGTGTCCCGAGCCGTTCTCATCAACATCCCCGTTGATGCCCGTACTCCATGCAGGCGAATATTTTTGCGCCAGCAAAAATATTCGCCTGCTGCGCCATTGCCCCTTTGGCAATGGCGCGCGTTCCCGGACGGCGCAGCCGGTCTCCCTCGATCGACGCGCGCAGGCAATGCCCAACCGAAGCGTCTGGGACTACGATCGGAGCGGTGGACACCATGCAAATGCGCGATGTCCAGCACTCCGCGTCAACGCCGACGTTGGGCGCTTTCGGTGCTCCCCGCCCCGGACGGTGCTCCTTCGACAGCATCGTGATCCCACACCTCACGCCATGGAATCGCTCGCCGGTTCGATGCACACCGTGACGCGGACGTGTCCGTGTGCTCCGGCAACGGCCTGCGATCTTCGGCACGGTTCCGTCATACGACGGAGCCGTGCCTCCTGGCGCCGGTGGACCGTGTCATCCGCTTTCCACAAACGCCCGGAGCATCACCATTGTCAAGCGAGATCGATCGCATATGTCGCCGAAATGTCCACCGTTTATCCCCGCCGCGTTTGATGCGAATGATACCCGTGGTGACATTCGTTTTCCGGATCGAGCGATTATTCGCCCCGCAATTCCACTGATCGGCGCTTCAACCGCCGGCACCGCGACAGGCTGACGGCCGCGTCGAGCAGGCGGCCGGTAGCGCTTCAGTTTGGGGGATGCGTCCTGCGCCGAGATGAACACCGTATCCGGAAGCACAGGCCGCCGCTCCGCGGCGGCGAGACTGTCGGCGACCGGGCGTCAAGCGCCGGAGCGCCTCTGCGGGTGCGACGACTGCCGTCCATCCAAACGGAGACACTCCCCGGCGGCCCGACATCTTGACTTCGAAATCCTGATGCCGTATTATTGCCCTGCCTCCCACGGCAACTGCCCCCAATCGCTCAACACACGTCCGCCATCCGAATATTCGGTGCCATGTCGACCCTATCGACAGGGATACGCATGTCCGCTCACGCGGAACACCGAACATGCAGTGCGCACGCCCCCTGATTCGCGGCTCCTCGGCATGAAGAGTCGCGGAGGATATTCGACCGCGAACAAATCCGATCACCGGAGTTGTTGTATTTCCGTTCGGCACGCGACAAGTGGCCATAGTTCGTGCGCGGTTCGGCGGGGATCGGATGCTCACATACTGAATCAGGGGGAACTCTCATGAAACGAACACTGTATATTTCGGTGGTCGCGATGATCTGCGCGCTTGGCCTTGCCGGGTGCACGGATGTGGGACCGGAGCCTGCCGCACGGCGAAACGTTGCAGCCGACAACACCGTGAACGACAAGGACCGGGACCGTTCTCCTCTCTCCACAACAGTCGACAGTTCCTGTGCCGAGAATGCCGGCAGGATCCACAATCACGGCCTCAGCTACATTCGCGGCGCGTACGATTACACGCGCGTGTTCGCGACGCCCGACGACAGGGCCGCGTACATGCTGGCGTTGATCGCCGATTATTTCCAGGGCGCGCCGGGATGGGATCGCGCCGCGAATACCACGGCGCAGATGCGCGACTCGTTGGCATCGGTCCTGGGTACGACGTACGCGACGCCCGGGGCCGGCATGTGGCAGGTCATGCGGACCGGTCCTGCCTGTGTATCGAACGTATCCCCGGCGGAGCTGGCCATCATCGACCGGGCGATGAACGCGTTCACGGCGGCGCCGAGCGGCACGCCCGCATCGGCATGGATCGATGCGATCACGCTCGCGGCCGATTCGGGCATCGCGGCGTGGCGGGGAACGAGCTGGCCCCGGAACGGCGGCGAATTGTCGGGCGGATTTCTCCATATCATGAAGGGCTCGGCGGAATATTGGCGCACACATGCACCGCTGACGTTCGAGAACCCGAACCCCTGGCCGGTCGGGCAGATCATTCAGGCGGATTGCGCGGGATATCTGGTCGGCTGGCTCATGGCGGTTGTCGAGGAGCTTGACGCCAACGGCCGCCTCGATGTCCGGAATCAAGGCCGTCGCATGAATCGTGGATTCACGCTGGCCATCGGCTGGAGTTTCGGGGGATTATTGCGAACGCGTTGAGGGCACAAGCAACCGGGCGGGGGCGCCGCCGTCCCCGCCCGGAATATTTTCAA
>CAZJYH010000371.1:0-5300 GCA_964549365.1 uncultured Alphaproteobacteria bacterium | reverse complement strand
TCTCGCTCGGCGAGTGTGCGCCTGCGTTCGGCTTCGATGGACTCGGTGATGTCGGTTGCGGTGACCACGCAACGATGGAAGCGGCCGAGGAGCCGGATCGTCCGGCTCTCCAGCACGAGGTGTCGGGTCGCGTCGGATTTCCGCAGGCTGATCTGCTCGCGCAGCCGTTCGCCGGATCGCAACGCTCGTGCCGCGAAGTCCGCCACCACCGGCGGATACGCTCCGAGATCGTCGGCGTGATTCGCATCGAGGGCGAACATCGCAAGCATGCGCGCGTTCGGCCGGAGCGCCGTCCTGCCGCCCGGCGAACCGTGTCGGCCACGCCGCCGCGCAAGCATGCCCCCGACCGGGCGCACGCGAATCACCAGAACACCTCGCACATCGTCGCCGGAGACCAGCGCGCGGAACAACTGCCGGAAATACTCGACGCGCCATATCAGGACGGCGGAGAACGGGAGCACGAGCAGGAGCAGGAACGCCGCGATGATACGATCCTGGTGGGCGAGGATGCGGGACAGAATCGGTGTCGGCCTGATGTCGAACATAGTGATGGTGTCGGCGTGCTGTGTCACGAGGCCGACCGTACCGTCCATGTGGCGTAGCATGCTCGTCCTCATGAGGTCCGGCAGAATGCGCGTGGTGAGCAGAGGCTGCAGTGTCTCGCCGTCCACCACGAGCGCTTGTCCGCTCTGCACGACGAAGGCGACCTCGTTGTACCCGTCGCCCGTGATATCCCGGAACGACGCCAATGTCCAGCACGCGGTGACGTCCGTCTCTGCCGATGATCCGCCGCCCTGCGTGCCATAGGCGATCGGCATTCGCTCCGAACGGCGGATGTGGCATGCGGAATCCAACGCGATGAGGTGGCCGGTGGGCTCGTAATAATACGACTCGTGGCGACCGTTCGGATGCAGTGTGTTGCCGAGTGGGCCATTCATGATGAACGGTACATCGGTCTGCCCAAGCGTAGCGTGCGTGCCGGCGTCGCGGATCGTTATCCGGGTGGAGCGTTGCCCATCGGCCTGACGTCGGAACCGGCAGTACAACAGGTCACCCCGCCACGTGTGGACGAACGTGGTGTTGTCTTCATTCTGCTTGTCGGTGGGGAGAGTGTCGGCCCAGGCGATACTTCCGTCGGGACGGAACGCGAGCAGATACGCCAGGCTGTCGGCGAACCCGCCGTACGACAGGCCGTTGTCCGAATGATTGCCGAGCAAGGAGAGGAGGGAGTCGTTCTGATACGATGCGCCGGGCATCGTGCCGAGGCACGCGCCAACCGGCCGCCGGGCAAGGGTAACGCCGGTGCGAAGATCGAGGAAGAACAGCGTGTCCACAACCTGGGTGCGAATGAAGACGATCCGGTTCGACTTTCGAAAGACGAGCACCGGATGCCCGATCTGCGGCGGAGTCCAGAGCGCCAACGGGATAAGGTAGTGTCCATCCTCGCGACCCAGCGTGAATCGATGCAACCACAGGTGGCTATACCCCCAGCCGTGGTGCCCGAGCACAATGCTGTCCGCATAGTAGATAGTGTACAGCGCATCGAGCAGACCATCGGCGTTGGCGTCCGTCGTCAGTTGCAGCAGCGTGATCGACTCCGCGCCGCCAAACCGCGACCACGGGAAATTTGTCTGGTCCCAGCCTCCGCGGATGACGTCGCCGATGTGCGAAACGAATCGGAGCTTGTTGTCGGAGATGGAGTCGGTCGAGTTGGTGAACAGGTTGATGACCACATCGTGTTTGCGCGCGGAATCATACGCCGCCAGGTACCCGCGGTTCCCCGGGGATTTCGCGCGTTGAACGACGCTGTACTCCATCGACTCCGGCACGTACACGCCGTCCTCAATCCGGGCACAGCCTATCAGGGCACCGCAGAGAACCAGCAGGGCGCCGGCATGTATGAGAAACCGGCGCGTGGCCGTATCAATTGTCGGCGAAAGCTTCATGGTCATTTGTTCCGGCATTCAATGGAAACGTTACCGCTATCGTCGTCCCCTCGCCGAGTGCGCTGGCGATGTGCAGCGTTGCCCCATGCTCGGCGCACACCCGATGGATGATCAACATCCCGAGCCCGGAGCCCATCTCCCGCAGCGAGAACCCCGGCGCCTCCAGCAGCCGCCGCACCGTCTCCGGCTCCATCCCCACGCCCGTGTCGACGATCTCCAGTACCACGGCATCCGCCTCCCGCCGCGCCGCGATTCTCACCGTCTTCTCCGGCGAGTCGTGCGGCGTCCACTGCACCGCGTTGTCGCAGGCGCACTGCAGCAGGAACTCCAGGCCGGTCTGGTCCAGCATCAGCGTCGGCAGATCCCCGGGCACGTCGTTACGCACCGTGAAGCCTCGGCTGCCGTAGCGCGATGCGGTCTTGTCGCACCAGGCTTCGACGGCCCGATGCAGGTTCATCGGCCGGAGCCCGGCGTTGCTCTGCGCCTCGCGCGCGAGGAAGAGACATCGGTTGATGATGTCCACCGCCTCTGCGATGCTGGACTCGATGGTGGCGCTCTGCTCGTCGCGTTCGGGGTCCGCGTCGGCGGGGAAGGCGCCGGCGGCGTCGATCATCATGGCGTTGAGGATGAGTCGCGCGGTCTGCAGTGGCGTCTTGGCGTCGTGGACGATCTTGACGGTGGTGGTGAGCATCTCGCGCTGGTGTTGCGCCTCTCGCTCGGCGAGTGTGCGCCTGCGTTCGGCTTCGATGGACTCGGTGATGTCGGCAGCGGTGACCACACACCGATGAAAGCGGCCGAGGAGCGTCATGCGGCGGGCAGCCACCACCAGGTGCCGCTTTCTCCCACCCACCATGAGGTTGATCTGCTCCGTGCTGCTTTGACCGGTGTGAATGCATGCGTCTACGACTTCGAGCACCGACGACGGGTATTGCTCCAGATCCGGGTTCCTATTGCCGACGATCCCGAACAGTGCGCGCATGCGGTCGTTCGCGGTGAGGATCGCCTGTGTTCCGGCGACGTCGGAGACGGGTCTGCGGCCCCACCGCTTCGGCGCCTGTACGATCATCAGCCCGAGCGGCTCTGCCCTCGCGATTGCCGTCGTGTGCGGCGCCGCGATGTTCCGCAGCGTCCTGCCGAGCGACTTCATCCGGATCACCATCACGCCCTGATCCCTGCTCTCCGAGATCAGCAGCCGGAAGAGTTGCCGGAAGTACTCCACCCGCCAGACGAAGTAGCCGAGGAGCGGCAGGATGAAGCACAACACTCCGACCGTGATGATGCGGTCCTGATGGGCGAGGATGCGTGCGTCGAGCGGCGTGGCGGAGATCGTGAACGATCGCAATGCGTCCTGATCCCACAGGGCGAGCACAATCCCGCCGTCTCGCTGCCTGATGAAACCGCACTTCTCCAGTGTCGGGAACAGGGGTGTTGCCATGAGCGGAGTCAGGCTTCGGCCGTCCAGCACCACCACCTGCCCGGTCGATGCGACCTCCCAGAAGTCGTTCGTGGAGTCGTTGTTGATGTCCACGAACCGCTCGAACGGTTCGATCTGCCGCGACTCGGACTCGGGGCCTCCAATGGTGGCGTTCAGTCCGGTGGTAAACGGAAGCCGCACGTGGAGTCGCGGCGTGAAGGCCGAGTCCAGCACCCAGATGCTCTCATCGCGCCCCCGGCAATAATATTCCATATGACCGTCGGGATGTCGGGTACAACGTTCAATGCTCCGAATCGATGCGTGAAGTGTCAGCCGCGCCGGCGTGTCGTGGCGGTTCGGGTCGCACACAAGGAGCAACGTCGGGGATGTCCCTGGGTGTGCGGGGTCAACCGGGCGTGTCAGCAGCACCCTGCCGTCGACGGCCGTGCCGTAGGTCGCGCGCTCCGGCGCCGTGCGATCGAATGGGAGGGTGTCGGCCCAGACGATGCCGCCGTCGGCGCGGAGCCCCACGAGGTACTGATGCCCGTCGTCGAAGCCGCCGTAATGCAGACCGTTGTCGCACCGGGATGCCGTGAGCACCAGGACGGAATCCCGCTGAATTTTTCGTTCCGTGTGCGCGCAGAAATATGCCCCGACCGGCCGCCGTGCCGTGACGGAACCGGACGTCAGATCCCAGATGAAGAGCGTATCGGGAACCGCCGTACGGAAATACCGGATCCTGTTGGACTTCCGGAACGCATAGAACCAATGGTCCTGGCCCGCCGGACGCCACAACGCCAACGGCATCAGATAATGGGCATCCTCACGACCGAGCGTGAGCCGTCGGAGCCAGCGTTCGCTCGGCCCCCAGGCGTGCAGCCCCACCACGATGCTGTCCTTGAAGTACATGTGGTACAGCGTCCAGGGGCGGTTGCCGGTATCCGGGAAAAAGGCGAGCGGTGCCAGCCCCACCCGCTGCATGCCGGGGTAGCGAGGGAACGTGAAATTCTTCTCGTCGTATCCGCCGTCGATCCCGGATCCTTCATAGCCGGTGGCGAATTTCTCGTATTTCTTCCGCGATACGTCCGAATACACAAGCAGCGTGACGACGGCGTCCTCGCCGATCGTGGAGTCGCGTGCTGTGACACAGGAGATATCTCCGCCGAAACGCAATACCGGGCGCGTTGGAACTCCCTGATACTCCAATGACTCCGGCACATAGATTCCCTCCTCCACGCGGGCGCAGCAGAGGAGAAAGGGTGAGAGAAGCAAGAGCGGCCAGGCGGCGTGCAACGGACGCAACAGAGATCTCATCACTCCCTCCGATGATACACTACAGGAGCCGGGGGCGTCCCCGGGCATACAGACACGCGAGTTCCAACAGGGGGATGTGGGAGGTAGCGTGAAGATAGTGCGGAATATCGAACGGTCATCGGGAAAATCCTTTCCGGAGATCCGCCCGTAATTGCCGCCCATGCCGCCCGTCGGATCCCGTAGGTTTGCACTACCTCCCAACTCTCCCAAGGAATACCCGAAACAAGGGGTTTGACAACACATTCGTGATCCGGGGACGGGGGCCGTCCGCGAGCGTCGCCGGGCGTCCGCGTCGGTCCCCCCCGTTCCGCGCCCGCGCACCGTCGTGACCGTCGTGCGTGGCCCTGTGATGAGCATTCCATCGATTCCAACCGTTCACTGTGACTGTATTGGGAGGAACGGCGGATGGTGGCGGGGGCGGAGGGGGGATTCGTTTCGGATATCGCTTCATCGCGGAATGCGTGCTTGTATTCGGCGTGCCACTCGTGGCGATACAACAACGATCAGGAGAATTCAGAATATGAAGGGGATAATTCGACTCGTGTTCGTGCTGGGGTGCCTCACCGGCGCCGTCTCGATTTCGTCGGCATGACGACGTATTACAAACTCGCCGAAGCCGCGAACCC
>CAZJYH010000370.1:0-5308 GCA_964549365.1 uncultured Alphaproteobacteria bacterium | reverse complement strand
CGGTGATCACGAGCAGGAAGATCATCGACAGCTGATCTACCTGATACGAGAAGCCGATATGAAACTCTCCCGCCGATATCCACGGCAGCAGATCGACCATGACCCGCCGTTCGTGTGCCGGCATGCCGAGCATCTCAACGAACATCAACACGGCAAGAACGAACGGGATGAGCACGGCGGCGGTACCGATGCCGGCGATCGCTGGTTCCGACTTGATCTTCTTACCGAAGAGGCCGTTGATCAGGAACCCCACGAGCGGCAACACCAGCAGCAGAGGCAGAAGCGTTGGAATCATGCTTGAGAAGGCAAAAGAACTAGGCAACCGATGAGAGGCCGGAAGCTCCACCGGCGAAAGACCGCTCGCGTGTTGAACGGAGCGAAGTTGAAGGACTGTCGACGAACGTCAACCATCGTGTGCCCGTCGACGCACCACGAGGGATGGTACCCGGTCCCGGGCGGTTACCGCGCCAGATCCACGCGGTCGTAGATCTCGAGCACCGCGATCATCATGCCGACGGCGTCCACGGGTATCAGATCACCGAAGTTGGTATACTCCGAACGCAACCACCCGTCGGCCGTACGTACGAACCGCTCAACCCGAGGCCTGCGCTGATCGATGAGCAGGTATTCGCGGAGCGATGCCAGTTGCTTGTAGTGCTCGAACTTGGCACCACGGTCGTATGCCTCGGTGGAATCCGACAGCACCTCGACCACCATCGCCGGGTTGAGCAATGTGTCCTGCTCGGAATCCTCGAATTGCTGCTCGCCGCACGCGATCGTCAGATCGGGATATGTGTACTTCCCAACCGCGCCCACCTTCACACGAAGATCACTACCGTATACGTCACAGCCGCATGCCTTGGCGCGCGTCGACAATACCGTGATCAGGTTGGTGACAATCTGATTGTGCGGCCGGCTCGCACCGGCCAGCGCTTCCACCCTTCCCGCGTTGTACTCGCTCTTGTGCTCGGCGACTCGTTCGCGCGCGATGTACTCTTCGGGCGTCACGTATCGATTGCTCTGTGCCTGCATATGCCCCCCTGACATCATTGAATTCAAATCGCAAGCTCCGGCCCGATATGGGCCCATCGCCACGCCTCAACACAACGCCTGAAGCATGTGTCGATGCTGCCGGCTACACCGCAGCACGGCTCGAGCTTCGCGAGATTCCAATGCGACCATGGTAACAACTGCATCCATCCCCACAGACACCCCCACCTGAAAACACATACCATTCAACACGACGGGCGCATGTTTCCGCAAACCATCCAACGCGTTCGGGGAACATCGGCCCCGGAGGAGACTGCGATATTGCGCCATCCGATTCGTGCGCACGACGACACCGCGGAGCGTGCGCATCCAGCCGAGGGATGCCCGCCCCTTCGCTCTCTCAACCGCGACACCCGGCAACGGACGTCGAAAACGATCGCCGGCGCCAAGCGGCAATGGGCTCCGGCCTTCACTTGCCGGCATCACACAATCGATCAGCCCTCGTAAACGAACGCCCCCTTCTCGAACGGAAGCTCGATATCGGCGAAGCGAATCGAAAGATCCTCATCGACGATGATCATCGAGTTCCGCGACACCTTGATCCAGTCGGATTTCACGCCGGTGAACGGTTCCGACGAGATCACGATCGCCTCACTATGCCCATCATCCGGCACCATGCTGCAACGATCCCCCTCACACATGTACTCCTTGCCGAACATATAGTACAGCGAGGCCGGTTGTACGCGGGGGTTCGTAGTATAGCGCGTCGCGACGATGGACTTTCCGTTCGACACCGCAAGGTTGAGATAGGAGTGCTCGCGCACATCATGCTCGAACAGCAGGCGGTTGAAATCCTGAAACATCCCGAACATCGCTTCCACCATGTCATCGGTGGAAACCGGGCCGCTTGGATCGCGCAGGTTGTTCAGAAACAGCCCGAACATATGTTCCGAATCCGTCGATCCCTGAACGGCATCGTAGGCCTCGTCATTCAGCTCACGGAGCAGTGCGCGACGAATCGTCCGGAAACCCTGTACCATCCCGTTGTGCATCCACGTCAGTTTGCCGAACACAAACGGGTGGCAGTTCAACTCCTCCACCGTCGAGCCTGGTGTGGCCGCGCGGATGTGGGCGAACAACATCGGGGACTTGATCTTGCGAGAGAGGAAGCGGAGGTTCTGATCGCTCCAGGCAGGATGTACCGATCGGAATTGGCAGGGCTCGTCGTCAAGCTCGAAATCATACCAGCTGATGCCGAAACCGTCACCGTTGATCGGGATCGACATCTCCTGAGCTCCCAACGACTGCCGATCGATCAGCGAGTGGGCAGGACGATACAGAAGATCGTGTGCCAGCACGGGCTTTCCGATGTACGCGAGGAATCGACACATAGCCTGGTACTACCTGATGAATCGCGGCAATCCGTTTTCGGCCGCCGCCGTCGATCTCTGAGCGGCATTTGGCCCCCGACGAGGCTCGCCGGTGCCCTTAGCTTGCGAATATACGCACGCCTCCCGGAAAATACTCCGCCCAACCATCGAATACGGTCAATCTCTCACCCCTCACCGAACACCTCGTCCCAACTCGTTGCGATGCTCAGGGCAACTTCCTCCAATCCGGGTCGGGCCGCTGTCTCCGCTTCGATCGAAGTTACCCCGTACTCCGCGATACCGCACGGAATGATCGCGTCGAACCGCTCCAGATCCGTCGTCACATTCAACGCGAAGCCGTGCATGGTAACCCATCGGGAAGCTCGCACACCGATGGCACAAATCTTCCGGTCAGCAACCCACACTCCGCTCATCTTCTCGCGCCGCCCTCCCTCGATACCGTAGCCCTCGATTCCGCGGATGATCAACTCCTCGATCGAACGCATGTACCAGCCGAGATCCTCACGGAAGTCCGCCAGGCGAAGGATCGGATACCCTACCAGTTGCCCCGGGCCATGGTAGGTTACATCGCCGCCGCGATCCACGTCGAACACCTCGTACCCCCGATCGGTCAACTCTTCCCGGGATAGCACAAGATTGGCATCCGTGCGGGCGTTCCGCCCAAGCGTGATGACGTCCGGGTGCTCGCACAGAAGGAACGTGTTCGGTCGCGTTCCGGCAAGCACATCCGCGAAGATGTCGCGCTGAAGTTGCCACGCCTCCGCGTATCCGATTCGTCCCAGCCATTGCGGCACCACCGTTGCAGCCAGGGAATCCCAACGACTCGTTGCCCGTTCCGTCACCATGATTCTCGGTCCTCCACCGGTTTGCGTCCGTTCACGGTCGTACGATGATACAATGCCCCGGCAATGTACGGGCCCGATTGCCCGGGCACTGACGTTACCGCACTCCCCACTCCCACATCCCGTACGCGATCTTCTTGTCCACGGGAAGCTTCGAATCCTTCAAGATGAGCAAAATCGCACCGCGATGATGCGCCTCATGGGCCAGAAGGTAGCCGACGAACGCAACCGGGTGCGGTTTGAACCCCTTTACCTTCCCCTGCTCCAAGGATACGGCGATCAACGTCTCGATCGCTGTCGCCGAGGCTTTCAACGCCGCATGCAAGGTTGCACCGTCGAGCGTCGCCTCCTTCGCGATCTTCTCCACCGACGGGAACTGCCCCTTCGCTGCGGCGTCGAGCCACATGATGCGAACGTTGTGGATATGCGCGAACGTCTCGGCGACCGACCGCCCCTTCGCCGGTGCGGACCGGAGCATCTCGGGGCTGAGCGAATCCAGAAGGTACAGATTGATCCGACTTCCGATGCGCCACGAATCAACCACTTGTTCTTCAATCGTCATGGCTCGACCCTCTCGGTAGACGTTTGTCCCGGATCAGGATACCGTGCGGGAATGAGCTTCCCGGTCCGGCTTAAAATACCACGGGGCGCCAAGTTGGCGCCCCGCAAGATTTCATCAACCTTTCGATCAAATGTTCAGCGCCTCATCGTGCGCGTCGGCCGCGGCTTCCATCACCGCCTCGCTCAACGTCGGGTGCGCATGAATCGTATGGAACAGCGTTTCGGCGGTCGCATCGGCCGCACGTGCCGTACAGATTTCGGCGATCATCTCCGTTGCCTCCGATCCTACGATATGTCCCCCGAGGATCTCACCGTACTTCGCGTCAACAACCAGTTTCACGAAGCCGTCCGTCTCCCCGATCGCCCGCGCCTTGCCGCTGGCCTTGAACGGGAAGCGGCCGATCTTCACATCGTAGCCCATCTCGCGCGCCTTCTTCTCGGTCAACCCGACCGAGGCAACCTGCGGCTGGCAATACGTGCAGCCCGGAACGTTCGAGTAATCCATGCCGTGCGTCGCATGGCCGGCGATATGCTCCGCCGCCACCACCCCCTCGGCCGACGCCACGTGCGCCAGCCAGGGCGAGCCGACCACATCACCGATCGCGTAGATGCCCGGCACGTTCGTCTGCATGTATTTGTCCACAACGATACGGCCTCGCTCCACCTGAACGCCGACACCTTCCAATCCGATGTTCTCGACGTTCCCCGTTACGCCGACGGCGTTCAACGCCAGGTCGGCCGTGAGCGTCTTCTGCTCGCCCTTCTTGTTCTCGATCACCACCTCCACGCCGTTGCCGACCTTCTTCGCCGAGATCACCTTCGTCTCGGTCAGGATCTCGATCTTCTTCTTCTTGAACGCCCGCGCCACTTCCTTCGACGCATCCTCATCCTCCACCGGCATGATGTACGGCTGCATCTCGACGATCGTCACCTTCGTGCCGAAAGCATTGTAGAAGTACGCGAACTCCACGCCGATCGCGCCGGCGCCCATGATGATCATCGACGTCGGGATCTCCTTCTGGAGCATCGCCTCGGTGGAGGTGATCACGCGATCGTAGTCCACCTCGATTCCCGGGAACGTACGCGCGCGCGCGCCCGTGGCAACGATGATCGCCTTCGCATTCAGCGTCTCGACCAGCGTCCCGTTGCCGTCACGCACCTCGACGACGCCCGGCCGTGCGATCGAGCCGTTGCCGTTGACCACCTGCACCGTGTTCTTCTTCATGAGAAAGCTCACGCCGGAGCTGTTCGCGTCGGCAACCTCGCGGCTGCGCGCGATCACGCGTCCGAAGTCCACCGACACCTTCTCCACCGTGAACCCGAAGTCGGCGGCATGGTTCAGGAAGTGCATGTGCTCCGCATTCTTCAACAGCGCCTTCGTGGGAATACATCCCCAGTTCAAGCAGACACCGCCCAGGCGGTCGCGCTCGACGATGGCGGTCTTCAAGCCGAGCTGGCTGGCACGAATGGCCGCGATGTAGCCGCCGGGACCGCTGCCGATGACAATCAGGTCGAAGGTATTCT
>CAZJYH010000369.1:0-5316 GCA_964549365.1 uncultured Alphaproteobacteria bacterium | reverse complement strand
CGATGGGCTCCAGTGTCGGGAGCCGCAATCGGAGGCGTTGCACCGCCGACCGCTGTTACCTGCTGATTTCCCCGTTGATGCCTTCCACTTTCCTCGCCTGTGAGATCGCGGAGTTAGAAGGTTGCCCTCGCACTTTCGTGAGGCACTCATACTAGATAGCCTGCAAATATACGTTTGCGGCTTTCTCAACTGCAAGCCCCATGTTTGGAGAAACGGGCCTTATTGGTAGGCAAATGTAACGATCATGCGTTCGAGCGCGCCGAATGGGCGCTGTTCGGCATGCGGTCCGCTGCCGGCATGTGGTGTCGTGCGCATTCGGCGTCGGTTCGCCGCGCGCAGCCCGGCATGCCCTCGGCACCGGGCCGGATATCGTACGAAGCGCTCCGGGCCCCCCTGCGGCCGACTCAGGCGGCGACATTGCCGGCACGGGTTCGCGTGTTGCGGCGAACGCCCGACGACATGTTTCGCGTCGCATCTCACGTCCGGCTCATACGCACGCCCTAACTTACCGGACGGTGATGCCCATGGTGGATGGGTGCCACCCGGCAATGCAAATTTTCGTTCACACACACGTTGCAATTCGGTAACGTGATGTTATATTTCGATCGGTTTCCAAGTCTCTTTGACATCCTACGGATCCAATCCAATCCCATTGTTACCCTCCAGCTCTGTTTGAGGATCTCCACCGACGACGGAGCATGCGGTTATCCCCCATTTCACCCTAGCAGGAGCCCTCACTATGGAGAATAGGAGCAATGTTCGGGTAACGACCGACACGTGGTTTGAGGTCGTTAACAAGATCGACTGGCGCCAGCCTGAAGTTGTGGATCACAACGGCAACCGGATCGTCTGCGACATCAACGGGCACACGCACTACCATATCCCGTTCGATGTGTGGTATGACACCGGAGCATACGAGAAGCCGTGGCGGCGCTTCATGGAACGTACCGGCCGACCTTCCTCTTGAACCCGGACGCAAAAAACCGTACAGACAATCGACCAACAGTGACAACGCCCTTCGCACAATGTGCGGAGGGCGTTTTTGTTGCTGTGCCGCCCACTCCCCATGCCACCGTAAGCGTGGCCACGGCGCCCGGGTTCTTCGAGGCAGGGAGCAATGGCGATCCGCATCTGCATTGTGCGTGCCGACGCCGCCCCGTACATATACTCCGAGTGCCGATGCACGAATCGCTCGCATCGCGGCATGTCCGATGAATGGAGCGAGCCGCCCGGAGAACACGGCGGCGGTGCGGCACATGCGATCGATTCGCTCACCACGCACCCGGAGGTATTCCATGACCACTACCATCACACACCCGAACCTCACCGGCCGCCTTGCGCGTGCATACCGGTGGATCCCCGCCGCCTCGTCATCATTGCTCGATGCCGGCTGTTCGTATGGATACGGCACCTTCCACTACCGACGACGCGTGCGGGAGTGCAAAGGCGTCGATATCGATCTCGAGGCCCTGAGCCAGGCGCGAACGAACAACCCCGGCATCGATTTTCGCCACGCATCCCTGGAGGCACTCCCGTTCACCGACGCGACCTTCGACACCGTGATCTGTACCGACGTACTGGAGCATGTAACCGACGAGATCGTGGTTCTCAACGAGCTGTATCGTGTCCTCAAGCCCGGCGGCACCCTGGTGCTGACCACACCGCACCGTGGACTGGTAACCATGCTCGACCCGTTCAACTACACGTTCTACCTGCGTCGTCATGCGCTGCCGTTGTATCGGGCGCTCTACCGCCTGCTGACCGGCCGCCCCGCCACGAAGGTGGCCCCACCTCCGCGGCATCGCCACTACACGCTCGGTGACCTCCGTCGTCTGTTGCAGACCTCCGCATTCGCAGGGCACAGCACGATCGTCGCAGTGGCCCGGACCGGCCTGCTCGTCGATGTACTGGCGACAAACGTTCGCTTCCTGGCCCAGACGCTCGCCCGCAGCCGGTTTGTCGATCGGCTCGCGGCGGTGTTCATGCGTGCCGCGGCCGTTGACGATCGAGTGCACTACGGCATCGCGGCCAACAACATCGGCATCCGGGTGACGAAGCTCTGATCGTGCGCGCAATGCCGACGCGGCAGTCCGGCCGGGAGCGAATGCAACGGCCCGTGTTCTCCTTCGTGGAGAACACGGGCCGCTGAGGGGAGAGCACGTGATTACGGCTCTTGAGATCTCAGTTCAGCGTGACGTTTGCCTGAAGCAGCGAGAACGCGATGACGCCGGGTTGATTGACATCCTCGAAGTCCACCGGGCTCTCCAGCTTGAACTGCTCATTCTGGTGCGGGTTGAACGTCTGCACGTTGCCGTTGACGAAGACGAGCTCCTGCACCGAACGGAACACGCGACCCGGCTGCGAGCTGACGGTCGTCTCCGCGAAGAACGAGAACCGCTCGTCGTATCCGCCGGAGGCCAGCGCGACCACCTTGGCAGGGCTCGAGGTGCGTGTCGGATCGAGCACCGTGGTGACGATGCCAAACGAACCGGCATTGCTCGTGATGTTGATGCTGGTCGGATCGAGCTGGAGCTCGCAAACGGCCGGATCGCACTGCGTCACCTGGAACGAGCCGGAGCCCTGCGTATCGGAGTTGTACTGATTGCCGGCGGCATCCACCCACACCTTCGTGCCGTTCGGGAGCACCTGGCAGGTCACCGGTGTACCGTTCGGAAGGCAGAGCTGATCACAGCCGTTACCGCCGCCCTGGGCGCTCGCGGTGTTGAACGATCCAAATGCAAGGGCCGCAGCGGCGCATGCGATTGCGAAGATTCGTGACGTCATTGTTGCATTCCTCCAAAAAGGAAGTTGAGTGATATGTAGCGTACCGTGCGGCCATGGGAAGGCCCCGCAATCCGATTGGGGCGTGGCCGCAACGGTACAAGGGATACTCGGTTGAACGTGAAGGTCGTGATACACCTGGTGCACGTTCGGCCGTCAGGAATTTGCGGCCGAACGCATGACGCCTTCCGGAGCGCTTTCAAGGAAAAGCGCGCGCGGGATTTCTTGTGCCGTACCGGCTAATGCTCCCGCAATGCCGCAACCACGGAATTTGCGGCGATTGCCGACCACTACGTCGACGTGGTCAGGCGGTACAAAGATCCGGAACCGCCTTCGGCGATACTTCTTCTACTTTGCCGAAGAACAATCCCCCGAATGTTATCCCCGTCAACATCCCGTTCTCGATATGCCGTCGGCAACCGTAGTTATGCGTGGATGGTCGTATTTCCGATGTTGGGAGACCTGATCCTCGACATAAATATTCAAGATGATATCCCGGGTCGGGGATCTGTGGGCTCCGTTCGTCGCTGCGCGGCCGGGCCGCACGGTTGAAGCGATCCAACGCAACACACCTCCCGATGCGAGGTCGGGAAAGTTCGCCCGATGCGATGCTGTCATGTTGCGAGAATGGTCCGGGGCCGCGGCCTGGAGACGCGAAACGCGGAACGTCGAACGTGGATGCGGAAATCCGGACGTTGACCGACGGGCGGTGGAGAAGTTCGGTCGGATCGGAAAATGAGCGCGGCCGGTCAATTCATGTGTGACGACAACGGTTTCGTACCCCCTGCGGAGCACGAAACCGTTGTGCGACAAATCGACGGAATTCCGCGATTAGTTCAGAATGATCGACGCGCTCTGCAGCGAGAACGCGATGATGCCCGGCGCGTTCACGTCCTCGAAGTCCACGGTCCCCACGAGCTTGAAGCTCTCCTGAACATGCGGGTTGAAGGTCTTCACCTCGGGGCTCGTGAAATGCAGCTCCTGAATCGAGCGATACTGGCGGCCGGGACGGGTCGAGACCGTCGCGTTGGCATAGAAGTAGAAATCCTCGGACGCCGGGAGGAATGCGCCGGCGTTGATCGAAACGAGCGACGACACCGTGGCGGTGCGCGATGCGTCGAGCGTCGTCGTGATAACGCCGAGCGGGCCGGCATTGCTCGTGATGTTGATCTTCGTCGGGGTCAGCTCGGTGGTGCAGCCGGCCGGCAGGCACTGCGAAACCTGGAACGTGCCGGAGCCACCCGTGGTGGAGCCGTACGTGTTGCCGGCGGCATCCACATAGACCTTGGTGCCGTTCGGGAGCACCGTGCACGTCAACGGCGTGCCGTTCGGGAGGCACGGATAGGTCTCGGTGCAGTTCGGGCCGCCCTGCGCGTGTGCAACGCCGACGGTCATCGCGGCGGCCGCGAACAACGATGCGAGAAAGCGTGAAGTCATTGTCTCTTCCTTTGCTATGGATGTTGAGTGTATCGCGCCGTTGAGTCTGGGGGCGGACTATCGACCCAATGGGCGACATCCGAACGGCACAGGGGATATACGATCGCAAATGATCGAGGCTCGTGGGGCTGCCGGCCGCCACGCTTTCGCGGAGCACGGACTGGAGTGGATGCCGCCGCGAAGGCGCGTGCGCCATGGCCTGGAAACTCGGTGAGAACGATGCGAGCGATTCAGGGCGTGCCGACCGTCGGGCGCGGCATCTTCCACTGCAGCGATGTTTTCCGATGCATTTGGTTCGGAGACATGCTCCCGCATTGCCACAACCGCGACTCGTCCGGCAATCGTCTCGTGCATCGAGTTCAGGCCGTACAAAGATCCAATTCAGCCACCCCCGATACTTCTTCTACTTTGCTGAAGGAAAGTCCCCACTCTTATATCCTTGTCAGGATCACCAACGCGGCGGCTCGCCTCCCGAGGGCGTACCGCCACCTCCATTGCACGGCGGAATCTCCCGCGGAACGGACAATGTCGGGATGTCGATTCGCGTCGGAGCGCCGGGAAATGTGAAGCGGCCACGTGCTCCCTGAGCGCACGTGACCGCTTCTCGAATCGGGGCGATCAGCTGAGTTAGTTCAACGTGATCTCTGCGTTCTCCAACGTGAACGCGATCTCATCCGGCGCATCCACATCCTCGAAGTCGACCTTGCCGACGAGGTGGAAACGCTCCTGCTTGTGCGGGTTGAAGGAACGGACTTCCTTGCTGTTGAAATGCAGCTCCTGCACCGAGCGGTACTTCTTCCCGGGACGCGAGGAGATCTCCGCGTTCGCGTAGAAGTAGAAATCCTCCGACGCCGGCAGGAGCGAACCCGCGTTCAACGAAACGAGCGACGAAACGGTTGCTTCGCGCGAGGCGTCCAGCGTGGTCGTGATCACGCCGAGCTTGCCGGCATTGCTCGAGATCTTGATTTCGGTCGGCTTCAGCTCGGTGGTGCAGTCGGCCGGAAGGCACTGCGACACCTGGAACGTCCCGGAACCCTGCGTGTCCGAGCCGTACGTGTTGCCGTCGGCATCGACCCACACCTTGGTTCCATCGGGCTG
>CAZJYH010000368.1:0-5323 GCA_964549365.1 uncultured Alphaproteobacteria bacterium | reverse complement strand
ACCGGCCGCGGCATCTCGCAGAGCGCCGCCATCACCGGCCAGGGCGATTCGCTGCTCGGCCTCTGCATCGGCAACGAGGGCGTCATCAGCGCCTTCATCGAGAACAGCGGCGCCGTGCCGCTGCGCATCACCGGCCTCAGCATGAGCGGCGGTGACTTCCAGATCCTCAGCCCCGATCCGAGCACGCCGTTCGACATGGCGCCGCTGGATCGCATCGAGGTGAGGATTCGGTACCGTCCCGTCACCCCGGGCGTGCAGCGCGAGCAGTTGATCGTTGCCAACAGCACCGGCATCACGCTCAACCTGCCGATCACCGGAAGCTCGCGTTCCGATGTCCTCAACACCGAGTTGAAGCTGAACCCGACGAAGGATGCCAACGTCGAGCTCGGCAAGGACATGGTCAGCGATCTCAAGCTCGATGTGCTCCCGGCCGGTGCGGCCATCACCAGTGCGCGCGTCACGTTCACGTACGATCCGGTGCAGCTCGTTCCGCGTACGAACGATCTGCGTCTCGGCAGCATCTGCCCGGCGGGCGCAACCGCGGTCGCCAATACCGCCCTCTCGACACCGGGCTCGTTCGTCGTCGACATGACCTTCCCGTCGCCGGTCATCACCGGCGGTACCCTGATCTCCGTGCCGTTCGGCGTGATCTTCACACAGGAGACCACCCGCGCGCTCGCGGTTACCGTGGAAGTGCCGGCGAACAACTGTCTGACCGTGAACGGTTCGAACTCGCAGATTCCGGTCGAGCCGATCTGCGGTCTCAGCCTGCGCCTCATTCGTCTCACGAATGCGACGTACACGCTCGATCAGAACAAGCCGAATCCGTTCAACCCGGTCACCAGGATCAACTACTCGCTCGGCCTCGACGGCCGCACGCAGATCAATCTGTACGACGCCAACGGAAAGCTCGTGCAGAAGCTCGTCGACGAGTACCAGAAGCCGGGTATGTACGAGCTGACGCTCGACGTCTCCAACCTCCCGTCCGGGAACTACTACTACAAGCTGTTCAACGGCACGTGGTCGAAGACCCGCATGTTGACGGTGGTGAAGTAACAATAAGGGCCGGCGACATGCCGGCCACGACGATGGCCTTGACGCCCCGAGTCGCCCTTGTGCGGCTCGGGGCGTCGGCGTTTCGGAGGTGGGCAGGGTTGCGAGTGACGGGGTGACCGGGGAACATGCGCGAGTCGATCGAGAGTGCGATCAATTGCCGTGCGTATACCCTTGAAGTATACCGCACCCATGAGCGATGTGGTTCATTGTCCGTAGCTCGACTTTGTTCACCAGGAAGCACAGGCAAGGGTGCTGACCAAAGCGTCGTGGAGCGGTCGTGGGGTTTTCACCGCGTCGCGAACGCGACATCGAAAAACTCCGAGAGAGCGCCATCGTCGGGCCCCCGGCGCGGGCACCTGTTTGTAGAACCATGTGCGTGCTGGGGGTCTGTAGCTCAGTCTGAGCGTATCATTCGGCGGAATGGCACCATGCTGCAATGAAGAACGGTTCGCTTCCCGACAGGGGCCGGGGCCTCCCGGCCTGACGGAGCTTGATACCGCAATTGGACGCGTATGGCTACGGACAGGTGCCTCATCCGCCCCGATACATCGGGGCAGGAAGGCCCGTTGATACGATGTCCATTGAGCTTGCTCGGCCACTGCCTCGACGCATCGACATTTGAACGTGCACACGTCATAGGGCAAAGTCGAGCTCAGGGCATGTTGGAAAAGTCCGCGATCGATGTTGTAACCATGCCCTCAGCCGCGCAGCGGCGTACCGTCCGTAGTTCACGGTCGATCCCCCATCTTCGAGCTGCGTAGCGGCGTACCGTTCCGGTACCCAGGGGATGTGCGCGCGTACGGCGCATGGGATCATTCTCAGGCGGCGTTTCTACAAACAGGCACCCCCTCCGCAATACGGGAGACAACTGCTGCATTACGAAACAGGGAGCACGGCATCATGCCGTGCTCCCCGCTCGATCGTTGTCGCGTTCCGTTGTCCCGGGCCGCTCCGTGCTCAGTGCGTGATCGTGATCTTCGTCGCCACCACGCCCCGAGTCGTCCGTACCTGCACCACGTAGACGCCCGTCGGCAGTTCGCTCGTTCGGACCTCGAACGTGCCGCTCGTCGTTCCGTGTTTCTCGTCCGACCGCCACACCTCGTTCCCGTACAGGTCCGTGAGCACCGCCTGCGTCGCTCCGGCGTCGTTGCGTCGATAGGTGATCACCGCCAGCGCATGCGCCGGGTTCGGTGTCACATCCACCGAGAGCCCCGCGTCGCCGTCCTCCGCGCCGACTCCGCCGACCGTCGTCACCGCGAAGCACCATCGCGCCGTGTCGTTGCCGCGCACCGCGTCGCCGACAACCGACACCGAAACCGTCACGCAATGCTCACCGGCGCTCGTCGGCACGAAGCCGTTGAACGTCACCTGCGCCGAGCCGCTCCCCGGCACATCCACGGCGTTCCCCGTTGTAGTGAACACCTCGGCTCCCGACGCATCCGTTACCGTCACGTGCACCGGAATGCTCCGGAGCAGTGCCGGGCCGTTGTTCAGGACCGTCGCCATCAGCGGGATCGCGGCGCCGCGGGTTCCACCGTTCGGCCCCGGAGCGCGCGGCTCATTCCCCAGGCTGCCCCCCACGCCGGCGTCCACCTCGTAAAAGACCTCGAACGGCCGGCCCGGGCTCGGCGCTGCCGGGAGCGTATCGTCCTGCGGGGTCTGGTCCGGCGTTCCGACGATATACGTCCGGAAGTAGTAGCGGCCCGGTCGGCTCGGCACCCACTGCGACGTAAAGAGCGCCGTGGCGGAGTCCAGCGCCGGGAGCGATGCGATGAGCGTGCTCCCGGAATCCACCCGGTTCCGCAGATCGTCGAACACCGTGTACCCCACCGTAACGTTGCGCGCGGCGTCGTTCCCCATGTTCATGAACCGCGCCACCAACGGCACCGCCTCGCCCACCCGGTACGTGGTGAACTCCGGAGCCGTGTTCGATCGCGGCTGCACCACCTCGCGCGGCACCAGATCGACGCCGCCGCGAACGATGAACGAGCCGGTGATCGTGTCGTTGAACGGATTCTGATCCCCCTCCGCGCTGACCCGCACCACGATCCGATACAGGCCGGGAACCTGAATGTAGTATGCGCGCTTTCCGTAGCCCGGCACCACCACGCGGCCGTTCCCTCCAACGATCGAGTCGATCCGTCCATCGAAATGCTCAACCGGCGTCGGGTCCACTCCGGAGATCAGGATGCGGTAGATGTCGAGCGTAAACGGTACCGCCCGCAGCGTGTTGGCTCCAAGGTTCGAGAACGACAACTGCGGCGCCGCCTCCGAGCCTGCCGCGATGGAACTGGGGTTGGAGAGGTCGAGCCCGTTCATCGTGATGCCGCTGGCGCCCATGTCCACGATCACCGGCTTCATGCGGTACGCCGGCCGCTTCCCCCCGCCGTTGCCGGGGAAGGCGTAGTGGTAATACGGTGATGACCACTCCGTGGTCGGCTCCGTGTAGTAGCGCGCATAATATGCCCACCATTCCGGCTTGTACGGCGTCGTGCCGCCGATGCCGTCCGGTGCGTTCATCGTGCGAAGGCGCGTGACGGCCCTGCGGGCGAGCGCCGGAAGCTGCTGCGGGTTCGCCACGATCAACGACTTCTCCCGGTCCAGACCGGCCGGATCGCCCACGATCGCCGGATCGCCCCCGATGTTGCCGAAGTTCTTGATGCCGACCTGCGCGCCGTAATTGTTCTCGAACTCCGTCGCCGGCGGCAGGTCGATCGACGTCGTGCTGAAGTGCCACTCGATCATCGAATTCAACGCGAGCCCGGCTCGTTCGAAGATGCGCACCTGAAAGCGGCCGGGGACCGTGCCCGGCAGGCTCGTTCGCGCGATCCACTCGATGATCAGGCACCGACGCGACGCGGTCACCCCGTCGACCGTGTTCGTGACCGACGTGCTCCGCCAATAGATTCCACCGCTCGGCACATCGTCCGTGCGCAGATTGCACCAGTATCCCATCAGCACCTTGTTGTTGTACGGGTGCGCCGTCGATGTCGTATACCACATCTGCGGGATCGGCGTGGAAGTTGTCCCGACCGATCCGTTGAACGAGATCCAGCCGTGGGTGCTGATCTTCATCGACACCGGAGCGGCGTACACCTGTTGAAGGAAGCCGATCGGGAAGTCGTTGAACGCGAAGGTGAACACCTGCCCGTCGGGCCCGGCGTTCTGGCTCCCCTCGATACGCGTGCCGGTAGCGGCGATCGACGTGAAGTCCCCGGTGATCACCTGCACCGAGTCGTAGCCGTTCCACGGCATCATCGTTGCTACATCGCTCTGCGCAAATGCAGCCGTTGCGGCCGCCGTAAGGAGCGCTGCACAGAATAAAAATCGTCGCATACGGAACATCCGGTTGATTGAGTTGGATCGGGACACTTGAACGAACGTCGGGAAATGCGGAGCACGGCCTAACCGCGGTCGTGCCGTCGAAGTCGGGTTCCACACTGCGTGCAATGGAATGCGATGCGGTCGCGGATCACCGCGCCGCAATGTGGGCAGGAGTCGGGTGGGCGCGTTGTGCCGATACCCACCAGTGCGTGACCGCAGCTGGCACAATAGTCGTCGCCGGGGTAGGCGATCGCGGCACAGAAGGTGCATTGCCGGAAGCCGGCCGGGATCGACGGCTCCTGTGGCATATCGAAGGATGAAAGTTCGGTGTACATGGTACTTCTCCTGTAATCTGGAGCGATATCGAATCGATGGCGCGCGATCTCACCGCGATCGCGCTTCACGTGATATCAAAGTACCGGCGGGCGGCTACAGATTCCGTCCAATGTGGCTACAGTTTGCAGTCGCTCCGTTTTTTTCACCGTCACGGCACGCCGGGCGCCGCTCCCCCGGCTCCATCACGGCACGCCGGGGGCGCCGCTACTCCGACTCCATCGCGGCGCGCGCCTGCATCCGCACACGTTCGGCCTCCGTTCGCTTGCCGAGCGCGTTGAGTGCGTTGCAGAGGAGATCCGACAGATCCTCATCCTCCGGCATCGCCTCGAAGGCGCGGCGCAGCACACGTTCGGCCGTTGCCGCATCGTCCTCGCGAAGAAGTCCGCCCGCCACGCCGATCACCGCGTCGCGCAGCCGTGTCTCGAAATCGCTCCGGATCGCCTCGAAGAAATCGTCGTACAGGCCGGGGAACGGAACCTCGCCGGCCGCGAGATCGAGCGCGCGAAGCACGGCCGGAACCGCGCGCATCAACGCCCGCTCGCGCTCGGCCGCGGCAGCTTCGTCGAGCAGCCGATGGGCCTCCAGCAGGTCCACCGTCACCGCGTTC
>CAZJYH010000367.1:0-5331 GCA_964549365.1 uncultured Alphaproteobacteria bacterium | reverse complement strand
CTTCCGTCCTCGCTCTTCTTGCCTTCCGTCCTCGCTCTTCTTGCCTTCCGTCCTCCGCCTCGTCTCGTATCTTTGCTGCACGGCGCACAGCAGACGAATCCTTCCTCTGAGAACCTCGCGATCCGCATGAGCGTTTCCACGACGGCAGCACAACCGAATTACGGGATCGACGCCCCGGCCGCCGTGCGCGGCTTCGTGTTGATCGGCATCGCCTGTATCGCGGCCGGGCTCGTCGCAGGCATCCCGGCGCTCGACGGAGCCGGCGGGCTGATCGCCCTTGCGTCCGCACTCGTGATCACGGGTGGGTGGTTTCTGTTCACGGCCGCGGTGATGCTCTGGGGGAGCCTCATCGGCAAGCTGCGCCTGCGCGATGCCGTGCTTCGCGGTGTTGCGTGGCGCGGCGATGAGCGTGTGCTCGATGTCGGCTGCGGACATGGGTTGATGCTCCTTGCCGCCGCCCGGCATGCCGAGCGCGGCCGTGCCGTCGGACTGGATCTTTGGCGCAGCGTCGACCAGGCGAACAACTCCGCCGAGGCAACCATGCGCAATGCTCATGCGGAGGGCGTGGCCGGGCGTGTGGAGCTTGTCGACGGCGACGCGCGCGCGCTGCCGTTCCCGGACTCCTCGTTCGACGTCGTGTTGTCGAGTTGGGCGTTGCACAACATCCCTGACGCCGAGGGGCGCGATCGCGCCGTGCGGGAGATCGCCCGCGTCGTCAAGCCGGGAGGGGTCGTGCGGATCGTGGACATCCGCCATGCGAGTGCTTACGCCGACACGCTTCGCACCTGCGGGATGGCGGAGGTGTTCCTCTCGCCTCCGAATTTCCTCTTCGTGATCCCCACGCGCCTTGTGAGCGCGTCGAAGCCCGTCTGAGCCCGCACCGTTCAGCTTCGTAATGGCGCGCGGCACGTAGCTCGTCGCGCGATATATTTGCCGGTACCCCCTCCCCCTAAACGTTTCATGCGAGGAGGTCCGCAATGCCTTCATTGATTACCGTATTGGGAGCGATTCTGTTGAGTGCCGGCTTCAGCGGAGGCGACATGGACGCGGCCGTGCGCGCAGTGGTTCAGGCCGAACGCGATTTCGATCGTGCCGTCGCCGACCGCGGCGTGCGTGATGGGTTCCTGGCGTTCCTCGCCGACGACGGCATCATCTTCCGTCCGGGACCGGTTCCCGGAAAGCCCTGGTACGAGGCCCGACCGGCGGCGCAGGGAAGGCTCACCTGGTACCCGATCTACGCCGACGTTTCGCGGGGCTGCAACTTCGGTTACACAACCGGCCCCTGGCAGTTCTTTCTGGACAGCGCGGTGAACCCCGCCGCGTTCGGGCATTACGTGACGGTGTGGACGCGGCAGGGGGATGGTCCCTGGCGCGTGGCCATCGACTGCGGCATCTCCGACGCCCGCGCGGGGGGCGTTGGGCGCGAGGTGCGCAGCCCGGCGTTCGGCAAACGCTCCGCTTCGCTTCCGAAGCTTCCGGCGCCCGATGCCTCCACCGGCAACTCCGGTTCGTTGATGGCGGCCGAACGGGCGTTCGTGCGGCGGCTTGCGAGCGAACCGGGTGAAGCGGCGCGCGCAACCTTCGCGAGCGACGTGCGTTACTTGCGTTCCGGATCGGGTCCGGCCGTCGGCATCGCGGCCGCGTTGAAGGCGACGGCCCAGCAGACCGCCGGCGCGCAGGAGCCCGAGCGCGCGGTGGCGGCCCCGGCCGGTGATTTCGGCTACACGTACGGAACCTACGGGGAGAAGGACGCCGCCGGCGTTGAGCAGCGGGTCGGCTATATGCGCATTTGGAGACGAGCGAGCGACGGGGGATGGAAGATTGTGCTGGATGTACGGTGAGCGATACGCAGGTTCGCGTTCCCTGCTCCATCCTCGATCATTGATCCCGTCATCCGACGCTTCCGATCCACCGATGAAGAACGTGCTTCTCGCGGCGCTCCCGGCCGCAGCGATCTCCCTCTCCGTTGTCGCCTGCTCATCGACATCCGGAGTATCCGCTTCCGGAATCACCGGCGCGATCGGCGCGCCTCCTGACTCGTCCGTCGTCTACGGCATCGCCCGCATTGTCATGGCCACCGAGAACACCGAAGGGATGGCGCAGTTCTACGATCGCGTCTTCGGCGCGCGCTTCAAGCGCGTGAGCGGTTACGACACGTTCGTGTATGAGGGGAACCTGTTCGGCCTGGAGTATGTGTTGATCCCGAACGCTGCAGTGGGCGCGCGATGTGAGCGCAGCCGGCATGAGTTCAACATCAGCGTGAAGGATCTCGATGCGACGCTGCAGCGCGTGGTCGCAACCGGCGGCGTGATTGCGAAGAACCCGACCATCTCCGACCGGCGTCGCGCCGCAACCGTGATCGACCCGGACGGCAACACGATGATCCTGACGGAGTCCCCGTAACACATCCGCATCATCGGCGGCGGCAGCGACGTGGCGGCGGCGACGTGGCGGGGAGCGAGATGGGGCGGGGAGCGAGATGGGGCGGGGAGCGAGATGGGGCGGGAGGAGCGACGGAGCGGGGACACCGTCTCCTGGCAAGTCCGTCTCACGCGGGTCGGCCTCACGCCGGGTCGGCCTCACGCCGGGTCGGCCTCACGCCGGGTCGGTCTCACGTCGGGTCGGTCACCGGGGCGGCGGCTCGGCGGTCGGATGACAGTTCAACATGTTGAAGGGAGCACAATCGATGTTGGAGCGCGACACGATTCTCAACGCACTGCGCGGAGCGCTGGAGCCCCTCCCCTTCGTCGATGCGATGTGGCAGGCAGGGGCCGCCTCGTTCGATCGGGTGGATCGCTGGTCGGACATCGACCTGCAGGTTATCTCGGCCGACGGCCGTGCTCGCGAGGTTGCCGAGATCCTCGAGGAGGTGCTGGCGGAGTTGTCGCCGGTGGAGATCAAGTACGAGATCCCACAGCCCTCGTGGCACGGGCACTATCAGGCGTTCTATCGGCTGCGCGATGCCGGGCCGTTTCTGATGATCGACTTCGTTGCGATGGAGCGCAGTACGCCGAACAAGTTCCTGCAGACCGCGATCCACGGGACGCCGATGGTGGTGTTCGACAAGTCGGGGGCGCTGGCACCGGAGCCGTTCGACGACGGAGCGTTCCTGGCCGGGTTGCGCGATCGCGTGGCGGCGATGGAGCGTACGTTCCCGCTGTTCCAGGCCCTGACCCTGAAGGAGGTCGAGCGCGGCAACAGGATCGAGGCGCTGCAGTTCTATCACGGGCACACCCTCCGGCCGCTGGTGGAGGCGCTCGGCATCACCCACCGGCCCGCTCGCTACAACTTCCACACACGCTACGTCTATTACGACTTCCCGCGGGAGATCGTCGCACGCCTCGAGGATCTCTTCTTCGTGGCGAACATCGATGACCTCGTTGCGAAGCACGAGGCCGCCGGCCGATGGTTTGCCGAGGCGATCGCGGTGAACTGGGAGGACGTTGCCGCGCGGTTGCGCGAAGCCCGTTGAGGGAGGCCGCCATGCATCGCGGCGCGCCCGAAGCCTTTCAGCCGGAGCATGTCGCGGCCGAGATCGGCGCCGCCGTTGCCGCGCGCGGGGCGCTCACCACGCCCGGGCTGCGGGCGCTGCGGAAAGAGTATTCCGATCGGCTGCGATCCCTCCCTCCGAAGAGCATCATCGCCGTTGCCCTGGCGTTGAACGTGCCGGAAAACTTTGCCTGCAGGTTCATCGCTGCCGAACTGTTGCGGGAGCATCCCGGGGCGATCGCCGCGCTCGGCAAGCGTGAGGTCGCGGCGCTCGGCCGTGGGATCGACAGCTGGTGGAGCGTCGACACGTTCGGCTGCTACGTGGCCGGGCCTGCCTGGCGCGAGGGGGCGATCGACGATGCCGAGGTTGAACGATGGGCGCGCTCGCGCGACCGTTGGTGGCGCCGTGCGGCGCTGGTTGCCACCGTGCCGTTGAACACGCGCGCGCGGGGAGGCGCCGGCGATCCCGAGCGCACGTTGCGTATCTGTCGGATGCTCGTGGCCGACCGGGACGACATGGTGGTCAAGGCGATGTCGTGGGCGCTGCGCGCGCTCGCGACGCGCCGGCCCGAAAGCGTTCGGCGGTTCATCACCCAACACGCATCAACCCTGCACGCGCGCGTGCTGCGCGAAGTCCGCAACAAGCTGAACACCGGCCTGAAGAACCCGCACCCCCGCGGCGCGGAGTGAATCCCATCGAACGAATCCCGAAGGCCATGCCAACATCGGAGTCCCTCCTCGAGTATCCCGCCGCGCGGCGCATCGGCGTGATATCCGACACGCACGGTCTGCTGCGACCCGAGGCGCTGGAACTGTTGCGCGGCGTGGACATGATTCTCCATGCGGGGGACGTCGGCAAGCCGTTCATCCTGGACGCGCTCGGCGAGATCGCGCCGGTGCTTGCCGTTCGAGGGAACGTGGACGCGGGACCGTGGGCCGACGCGCTGCCGGAGACGCTGACCGTGAGCGTTGCCGGGCGATCGATTCACATGATCCACAACGTGAAGGCGATGGCCGCCGGAGCCCCCGCGGGCGCGGAGATGGTCGTGTTCGGGCACTCGCATGTTCCGACGATGGAGACGCTCGACGGCGTGCTGTACCTGAACCCGGGGAGCGCCGGCCCGAAGCGTTTCTCGCTGCCGATCACGCTGGCGTTGCTCGATCTGGTCGAGGGTACGCTCGTGCCGCGCATCGTGGAGATCAGGGAGTGTTGAATGCTGAATGACAGATGCTGAATACGAAACCGTGTCGGCGTCTGCTTCGGCGTTGCCGCCACGGTCCGTTCCGGCTCCGTGTACCAAGCTCCAGGCACCAACCACCAACCACGAACGCGCGAAACAACTTGCATCAAGGGCGTGACGGCCCCTTGTGCGTAACTTGAGGACTGCTTCGTGACAGCATTCAACCAGTACATCGTAGAACATCCATGGCAAAGAAGATCAAAGAGTACGCGCCGACTTCCTACCTGGACTTCAGCAAGCCGAAGGTTCATGCACAGCAGGCCGAGGCGATCGCGAAGGTTCGCAAGAAGTTCGGACGCGAGTATCCGCTGATCATCAACGGCAAGAAGGTGAAGGCGGAGGGGACGATCGATTCGGTGAACCCGGCGAACACGGCCGAGGTGATCGGTCGATTCCATCTCGCCACGAAGGAGCACGCCGAGACGGCGATCCAGGCCGCGTTGAAGGCATTCGAGAGTTGGAAGCGGGTCCCCGCCGCCGAGCGCGCGGAGTATCTGTTCAAGGCCGCCGCGCGTGTGCGCGAGCGCCGTCTGGAGATCAACGCATGGATGGTGAGCGAGGTGGGGAAGAACTACCTCGAGGCGGACGCCGACACCGGCGG
>CAZJYH010000366.1:0-5345 GCA_964549365.1 uncultured Alphaproteobacteria bacterium | reverse complement strand
GTTGACGTACTGTTCAACCGGTCGGCTCCGAGAAGGGAGGGGCCCCGGGCATCAGTCGAGCTCCGAGATGTTCGGTGCCAGGATCGCTCGCACTTTCTTTCGCGCCCGGCGCACGCGCGACTTCACCGTGGGGATCGTCGTGTCGAGGAGCGCGGCGATCTCCTCGTACGAGAAGTTCTCGTAGTCGCGCAGCACGAACGCCTCGCGCAGGTGCAGATCGAGCCGTTCCACCGCGCAGGCGATCAATCGCAGCAGCTCGCCATTCTCCAGCGAAGCTTCGAAGCCCTCGGAAAGCTCCAACCCGTCGAGCGGTTCACCGCTCGTGCGCCGCCGCTTGACGTTCAGGCACAGGTTCCGGGCGATGCGGAAGATGAACCCGACAACGTTCGTCATCGTCCGCTCCTGACGCGCGCTCGCGTGAAGGCGGATGAACGTCTCCTGGAATACGTCGTCGGCGTCCTCATGCCTGTCGAGCACCTTGTGGCAATAGGCTCGTACGCGTGCCGCATGCCGGCGATACAGCTCCTTGAACGCGGCTTCGGCCTCGGAACGCCCCTGCCGCAGCCGGGCAAAAAGCTCGGCGTCGGTGAGTCGGTGAAGTTCCTCGATGTGCTTGCCGAAAAGCATGGGGTTGATGCACGAGAGTGAAATCGCACGCCTGGGACATGAGGTCCCTTGTTCGATCAACACGCGAACGGCGGATTCGAACCACCGATTTCGTCGAATATTTTTTTTCCGGAGAAGGTCGGGATTTGTTTGGTCCACGCGGCGATACATCGTGTTGTTGTGGATGACAGGTGCCTGTAATTGAACGTATTCACAACAACGGAGAAACATCATGAGCACTGCAACGCTGCGCTCGTTCGGAGCGATCATTGTCGTCGCGCTCGTCGGGGCCGCCACCATGTACGCCGGCGGCAAGCCGGATGCGCCGAAGATCGTCTCGATCACCAGCCCTGCCCACGGCACGATCATCATCAAGCTCGAACAACTGAAGCCGTTCGATAACGGCTACTCCACGAACGCATTCCCGTCGTTCACCTTCTACCGCGCGAACGGACGCAGGCAGAACGCCGACGGCTTCGAGCAATTCTCACCGCACACCGATCCCGCCGACACGGTGAATATGACCGGTTATGTGACCGGCATCCGGATCACCGGGCTGCGGAACGGCGAGCAATCGTTCTACGTACGGGTGAATTATTACGTGAAGGGCGAAGGGGTGGTCTACTCGGATCCGAGCAATATCGTCTCGGTGAACGTCACGGGGAACAAGACCGAAGACGGCGACATGGTCTTCAGCCTCACGCGCTCCGAGGAGGCCGCGGTGGCGGAGCCGTTCGAGCACGGCGCCTTTGCGGCGTACCCGAATCCGACCGCGACGATCGTGCGGGTGCCGGCGCCCGAGCCGGCCGGCGATGCGGCCGTTGCGCTCTACGATGCACACGGCGTGCAGGCGATGACCACAACGGCAATCGTGACCGACGGCCGCTGCGTTCTCGTCACGGCCGGGCTTCCGGCGGGGCTCTACTTCGCGGTGGTGCGCCAGGGGCCGCGCGCCGTTCGCTCGGAGTTCACCGTGGTGCGATAATTGCCGTGCGTGAACGCCGTCGTCGGCGGCGTCCCGATCCCATACCGACGTCGTGGCCGGGGCCGCTTCATCCATCGAGGAGGAGCGGCCCTGCTCGTTGCGTGAGCCTGGCGCGCGAACCACCACGCCGCGGCGTTGCAACTCTTCGAACGAAAATCGGCGAATAATTCCGGCGATCGCGTCGACGTGTCCCTATGTTCGCGGACGAAATCAGGTCCGGCGCATGAATCTGCATTTCGGGTGTCCCGGTCCGCGGAACGTGTTCTTACCCCCGGGATATCGTTCCCATCACTCTGAATCTCTACTCTCGATAATCCGACAGTCCGCGATTGCCGTGTTGGGCGCTGTGTCCGGTCCGGACGGTCGCGCCTCGGCGTGCACGCAACACGATGCGGCGGGGTCTTTCTCGACCCGGTCCGGGAGCGCACGCCCTGCATCGCCGCGGTCGCATCGTGGGCGGAATTTTTCGCGGCGGAATATTCTCGGTCGGCCGATGATCCCTTCGGAGTGCGACACATCGCGCTCGATGGCGCAGCCATGTCCGGATCCTCTGCTCCGTGCACAATCACAAAATGCGACGGCGATGCATGGTGACTGTGATACGTACGGCATTCGTGTGATGTTCGATTGGATGTTCCATTGACGCCCAACCCCCGTTGCATTTTCCACAATCCCAGTGGAGGAATTCGCCATGATGCGAATTGTTCAGAAATCCCTGCGTCTGATGCTGATCACGGCGGTGCCGGCTCTTGCGGCGGCGGCGTTCGGGCCGTCGGCATACGCGCAGTGCAACCCCGTCACCGTGCTGAACGCCAGCAATTGTCCGTTGCTGGTCTGCCTGGCGCCGAACCCGCCGATCCTGTGCGCTGCGGTCCCGGTTGGAGGAACCGCCGTGGTGGCGACGCCCGGCGGTCCGGTCGGCGTTGTCAGCCAGGGAGGTTTCACGTATTTCTGGCAGGCGCCGGCGCCGTATCAGTTCATCAATCCGAGCGTGACCATCTCCGGCTGCTGCGTCGATCTGCTCTACGATCCGGTGGCATGCCTGATCAAGGTGATCCCGACCATGTTCCCGCCGCCGTGTAATCCGTAAGGCGATGCCGGCTTAGATGGTGTGACGGCAACATGATGATGTGCCGTCGATTCCGTCCCCTCCCGTGCGGCGCCGGCTCCCCCCGTGGGTCGGCGCCGCATGTGGCGCGGCGGTCGAGGTGCGCCCATGATTTTCCCGCCCGCCGATTCACCCCCGCTCACCTTGCCGACGGCGCGTTCATGGCGTGTTTGATCGCACCGGTGACCTCGCCCGCCGTGTGCTCGTTGAACTCGTCCCAGCGCTTCAGAATCCTGTCGCCGCGGCAGATCATGACCGCGGGGTAGGCGCGGACGCCGAACGTGGTGATCACGGATTGATCGGCCGTCAGCGTGACGCATCGCGCAGCCGCCCACGCCCGATGCTCGCTTCGGCTCGGTGTGGCAACGATCACCCGACCGGCATCCGGGATCACGCGCGAGACCGCATCGACCAGGCCCGGCGCCACCCTGCTGCATGGGCCGCACGACTGCGTGGTGAAGACCAGGCAGTAGAGCCCGCCCCCATCGACGGCCGCCCGCAACTGCGGCGCAGAGGTTGCCGCCACGCGAAACCGCACGGCTTCCGGCGCCGTTGTCGGAGCAGCCGGCATGGGGGAAAGCCCGCCCCGCGCGCGCGCCGAGTCCAGGCCCCGGCGCAGTTCTGCGATGAACGGATTGTCCAGCGCGGCGGCCGAGTCCATGTACGTCTCCGCGTCGCGCAGACGCCCCAGCCACAGCGCCCATGTTGCCAGGCGGTTCGCCGCCAGCGAGCGCGGGGGGGCCGCCGCGCCGCGCAGCCGTTCGAATGCCTCCCGCCCGAGCTCGAAGGCGGCCGCCGTGTCACCGGTGCTCACATGCGCCTCCGCCGCCGTCAGCAGCATGCTCAACTCCGCCGACTCCTCGGAATCGATCCACTGCGGGCGATCATCACGCCCCGCGTTCCAGCCGGACACGCCCCGCCACTTCGGGTACTCGCGCCGGAACACCGCCAACGCCTGATCGGGCCGGCCCACGTTGTTGCACATGTCCGTGAACACCGGCAGCAGATCGCCGTGCACCGCGTGGAGCATCGGCGAGCCCTCCTGAGCCAGCCGCGCGTCGATCGCGTCGAGCAGGCGCCGCGCGAGCGGCAAGGCGCCGCTCTCCAGGGCGGGGCCGGAATGCATGTGCATCCCCACGAGCACGTGGCGTTCGGTTTCCAGATTCCCGTCGCGGAGGGTCACGTCCGTGATCGTCGCAAGCATCCGAAGGCGCGTTCGCGGAGGGACGGTCGCCTTCCCCTCGTACAGCTCCACCGTCAGATGCTCCAGCATGCCGCGCATCGCCGGGGAGAGCCCCGAGCCGGGTGCCTTTATCCCGTCGACGCGGGCCAGCTCCGTCGCCGCCTCGTCGTGGCGCCCCTCGAACCAGAGGGCGGAGGCGCGCCCGAGCCGAGCCACGCGGGCCATCGGATCGTCGGCCGTTGAGCCGGGGCGCACGGCGGCGAGCAGCGCGTCCGCCTCGCGCAGCACCTCGCCCGGGTCGAAGCCGGACTTCAGCCGCCCCCACCAGAGCGGGAGCAGGCGGTCGTGCACGGCAGGATACAGGAGCGAATCGCGCAGGAACAGCTCTCGCGCCTCGGCCAGCGAGCGCGCCCCCCACATGAGCGAGGGGAGGCCGCCGACGTTCGGGCGCCCGCCGCAGTCGACCTCCGCCGCGCCGTCAATCTGGGGGATCTGGTAGCCCACCATGCGAACGCTCGCCGTGGCCTTCAACGCGCCGCGGTCCAGCGTCGGCAACGCCATCGCCGCGCCGGAACGGACCGGGAGGATGCGCACCACGGTCTGCTCGCGACCGAACTCTGCCACCACCACCTCGTAGCGGGCCGTATCCCCCGGCGGCAGCGTCACCGTGAGCCGAATCGAATCGCACAGCGCCGTCAACGTCATGCCCGGCGTCTCAGGCGGGCCCGGCTGTTGATCCGGACGATGCTCGGCCTGCGCGGAACATCCGATAATCAGGCCGGCGGTACATATTCCGACGAAAAATATTCGCGATGTCATGGTGTTGAATGATTTATTGATCTGCGCACTACAGTCGAAAGAACGAGCTGTCGATGAATCGACCGGGCTGTCATCCCTGTGCCCGCATCCCGATCCTGTCGGGGCGAAAGCAGGGATCCACAGTGCTGCCGCATGGATGCGCTCCGCAGCTCTTCGAGTCCCGCTTCCGCGGGAATGACAAACCGGTTGTGGAGTACAGACAGGGCATCGTAGCGACTACCGGTTACTTTAGTCATCCATGCGCAGATCAGTAGTTGCCTTTCGGATGTCTTCGCGATCTTTCGCGTTTCGTCCGCCGAATCCGTCAGGGCCGAGATAGTGGGCGTGACGCAGTTCCCCCGATTCATCCTGTAATCCCGGCGAGATCGCCACGTCGTCGCTTCGCTCCTCCTCGCGATGACTTCGGTTACGCCTTGTCTCGGAACGGCGCGCGCCCAATTTTGATCTCTCAATGACTTTCGGTATTTGAACTCTCGGAGCACGTGAATATATGCCGGTCGTCGAATAAAATGTTGTTCGACGAGGCGAAAAATATTCATGGTTGTCATTGCCGCCACAATCCGTCGTCAATTCGGGGTCAAATCGCACATAGATCCTATCCGAGAATAGCATTCCGGTCGTCATTGCGAGACAAATGGCGCAGG
>CAZJYH010000365.1:0-5349 GCA_964549365.1 uncultured Alphaproteobacteria bacterium | reverse complement strand
GGAGAACAACCTCGCCGCCATCATGAGCCTCACCGCGGTGTTCACGATGTTCGTTTCCGAGGAGTTGACATATGATGAGATCGCCGTTGTGATGGATGTGCCGTTGAATACCGTGAAGACACGGCTGTTCCGGGCGCGGGCCGCTCTTCGGAGCGCGGTGGCCTCCCGTCTTGCCGAGGTGAACGTAACGATGTCGACATGTTCGGACGACCCGAAACCATGAACCATCTGACCGAAGAACAGATCGCGTCGGTGCTGGATGCGTCCTCCACGGATGCCCGCTGCGCAGGGAGCGTTGTCGCGGCCCATCTTGCCTCCTGTGCGTCATGCGCGCGAGCGGTGGCGCTGGCCCGTGCCCTCGATTCGGCCGTCGCCGAACTGCCGGTCGCGGAGGTCGGAGCGGACTTCACCGCGCGCGTGATGGCGGAGGTGGCGGCGATCGGCCCGAAGCGCCACGGTGCCCGCTACGATGCCCGCTACGGTGCCTGCACTGCGGCCCGCGTGCTTACGGCGCCGACCGTATCGGCGTTGACGCTCGGCGTCATGCTGCTCGCGTTGATGGCGCTGCGGGCGTCGCCGCTTCCGGGTGATGCACGGTCGGCCGATGCATCGGTGGCTGCGCGGGCTGTGGACGCGCTGAGCAGCGTGTTGTCGCACCCGGCGTTCGTGACCACGGCCACTGCCATTGCCGCGGTTCTCGTGCTGATCGGCCTGGATCCGCTCTTCGAGCGCCGGATGTTGCGGTCGCGCGATCGCTCTCGCTCCTGAGTTTCGTCATCCGCCGGCAGCTTATCGCACCACGATGCACCGCCCGTCGATCAGAAGTGTCCCGATGCGAACCCGCACCACGTAGGCTCCGGAGGGGAGGCCCGGTGCGGGGATGCTGTATGTTGCATGGCCCGGGTCGGCGGGGAGCGCAAGCAGGGTCCGACCATCGTGCGCGATCACCTCGATCGATCCCGCCGTGTCCGACGCCCCGTTCAGAACGATCTCGATCCGTTCGTCGCGCATGGTGATGCTCCGCAGGGCGAGATCGCCCACGGGGCTCGTCCCGACGGACGAGCTTCCCGCGTCCACCATCTCATACTCCAACAGGCGCTTGCCGGTGGTGTCGTACGACTCCACGATCAACCGATGCCGCGGCGTCGTCTCCACACGGATGCGTCCGATTGTCGACGACGTCCCCTCCTGCCCGGCTGTCCACACGTTGAAGCCGTAGCTCTGCAGCTGCGCGTTCAGATTGGAGTTCTCCTTGTCCAGATTGCCCACCATGAACTCCGGGATCAGCGAATGGGTGCCGTCGTCGTACACGTTGGTGTGGGCGTCGCCGCTGATCACCAGCATGTTCCGGCCGAGGCCCGCGCTGAAGAGCGCCTTCATCGAGTCGATATCGGCAGGGAAGCCGATCCACTTGTCGGCGAACTCGACCGCGAGATCCTTGCGCGAGGCAAGCAGCGCCAGCGGGATGGCAGGCGCGCAGCCGGGGTTGAAGAACACCGGGCTGGCGACGATCTTCCAGCGCGCCTTCGACGCGCGTATCGCATTCATCAGCCATCCACGCTGATCGACGCCGCTCACCGGATATCCGGCGAGCATCGAGTGGCCGGCCGGCGGCGAGAACGTGCTGCCGGTGAACGCGGAGTCGACCACCGACCGCTGCGAACGACCGTCGATCATGAACACCTCCACATTGCCGACCATGAACGAATGCCAGAGACCCGCGCCGGGATTGGCGAACGGATAGTGCGGCAGGTATCGATCGTACGCGGTGAGCAGCGCACGACGCATCGAGTCGGCCAGCGAGCCGTCGGAGTTGTTGCCCGCGAAATCGTGATCGTCCCAGGTGTAGGCCAGTCCCATGCGCGAGAGGATCGATCGCGCGAACGCATAGCCCGCATCCAAACGCAGCGCGTACGACGCACGAATCGAACCGTCGGTAGCCGGATATCCCGGAATCCGGTTGTCCGGATAGGTCCAGTCGCCCAGGTGCACGAAGACGTCGGCATCGAGCCCGGAGGCGGCCGTGAAGACGCGGCCGGAGTCCGTTGTGCGACTTTGCTGGCACGACCCGAACAACAGCGTCACGGGTGCGTCGCGTCCCTCGGTGGGGAACGTGGTGAACGATTGGATCGGTCCGATCGGAACACCGGCGTCGGTCTGTACGCGATAGTAGTAACGCGTTGCCGGGAGCAGATCGGTAAGCGGGACCTTGACGGCGTAGTCGTCGGCGGCGCCGGCGGCAATCCGGATCGGGCCGGGTGCGTCGAGCGCGTCGGTGGTGGTGCCGTACACAAGGCGGATCGTGCCGGGCCCGGCCAGCCACACCCCGACGACGGCACCATGGTCGGTGACGTCCCCGACAAGCGTCGCGGAGTTGAGTGTCTGCGCGCTCAGCGTCCCGACGGTGCGGAGGGCAATGAGCGCGTACATCAGGATTCGAAGGGTGCGTACGAACGGCATGACGGCGTGGGAAGGGAGAATGAGTACGGCGTGCCTCGCGTGCCGCGCGGCGTGGACATCAGGTGGGCGGGCCTGAAGATTGCCTGAAAATTAGGGGTCGGCCCGAAGCAGGCGCGCGCGGAATGTGGCCCCAGTAACAGGCCCAAACCTACGCAATGAAACCTCGCCCCGAAACCATGCGGCCCCACATCGGGAAACGTTTCAATGAGAAACGAGGTTTGCATTTGGTGAAATGGGAAGTTCGTGGTAATGTTGCATCACATACGCCTCTACCAGTTGTCAACGGTGTTATGCCAACGCTTCGTTTGGAGCCGAGGGTATAGCGGCAACTGGCGACGAGGGCACCTTACAATCCGCAGGAGCTGTTCGCACGAATTCCTTGTGCGAGCATACAGAACAGAAGAGCTTCGTTGCCACCGTTTCTCCGAAGGCCATCCCAGTTCTCGCTTCTCGAAATCTCCCGAACAGGGGGGAGCTCAGTCCAATGTCCATGAAATTGTATGTGGGAAATCTTTCCTACAACACCACGAGTGATGATCTGCAGAAGATGTTCGAGCAGGCTGGTGAAGTTGCCTCGGTTGCTGTAATCTCCGATCGTGATACCGGTCGCTCGAAGGGCTTCGGCTTCGTCGAGATGGGCGCGTGAGGATGGAGAGTCCGCGATCAAGCAGTTCAACGGTGCCGAGATCGATGGCCGTACCCTTACCGTTAACGAGGCCCGCCCGCGCGAAGAGCGTGGCGGCGGCGGCGGCGGCTTCCGCAGCGGCGGCGGCGGCGGCGGTTTCCGTAACGGCGGCGGCGGCGGTGGCAGCCGCGGTGGCAGCAGCGGTGGTGGCTACGGCCGCGATCGTCGCTGGTAACCTGATGTCCGCGAGGCGTTCAACACGTTTCGTTTGTAATGCCCTCGACGCTTCGGTGTCGGGGGCATTCCTTTTTGCGTTGTGCGTTCAGCGTGGAGCGTTATGCGGGCAGCGTTATGCGTTCAAGGTCCAGCGTGCAGCGTGCAGCGTGCCAAGTGCCAAGTACCAAGCCAAGTTCCAGTTGCAGGTGTGTCACGTGACGAACGCCGGCGAAGCACTAAGCACTAAGCACTAAGTGCCAGGTGCCGCGTGTCACGTGACGAATGCCGTCGCAGCACCAGGCGCCGCGTATCAGGCACCAGGTTGTCCACTCAAAGCCTCGCGTGTGAGATGAATTCGGGGAAGCTCCCCGCGCCGCTCTTTTCTCTCCACGCTTTTCTTTCCTCGTTCCTTCCTCATCATGTCCGATTCGGAGTTCGATTGCATCGTCGTGGGAGCCGGCCATAATGGCCTGGTGACCGCCTGTTATCTGGCGAAGGCCGGGTGGAAGGTGGCGCTGTTCGAGCGACGCGACGCGGTGGGAGGCGCCGTGGCCACCGAGGAGATGTTCGGCGGATATCGGATGGATGTGGGGGGATCGGCGCACATCATGATCCACCTGACCCCGATCGTGCGCGAGTTGGAGTTGGAGCGCTTCGGACTGGAGTACATCGAGATGGACCCCTTCGCGTGGCATCCGACCGACGATGGGCGCTGGCTTGCGTACTACCGCGACGTGGACCGCACGTGCGAATCGATCGCCCGCGTCAGCGAGCGCGACGCCGACGCCTACCGGGCATTTGTGGAGTTCTGGGGCGCGATCAACGACGGCGTGTTTCATGCCTTCCTGAAGCCGCCGACGCCCGGGAATCTTCTCCGCACGATGATGAGCGGAAAGTTCGGGAAGAAGCGCGAAGTGGCCGGTACGCTGCGGAAGATCTTTGCGAGTTATGGGCAGATCGTGCAGGAGACCTTCGAGTCGGAGGCGGTGCGTTCCTCGATGCTCTGGCTGGCCGCGCAATCCGGACCGCCCCCCTCCGAACCGGCAACTGCCGACTTCGTGGGCTGGCACTCGATGATCCACAAGTCCGGCGCGAAACGTCCGCGCGGCGGCAGCGGCATGCTCACGCAGGCGCTCGCGCGCAGGTTCGAGTCGGACGGCGGGACGATCTTCACGAGCGCTCCGGTGGAACGCATCACCGTGCGAGGCGGCAGGGCGGTCGGTGTGGAGTTGCAAGGAGGTGAGCGATACGCGGCGCGGCGCGGCGTGGTGGCCGCCGGTCATGTGGTAACGACGATGCTCGGCCTGGTGGGACGTGAGCATCTGCCGGCCGACCTCGTGCGACGCGTCGAGAATCTGAGGATCGGCAACGGCTTCGGCATGGTGCTGCGCTGTGCGTCGAACGAGCTGCCGAACTACACCGCGATGCCGCACGATCCTGCGAAGGTGAGCGTTGCGACGCCGCACGACTGCCACACGGGGCTGCAGCTTCTCTGCCCGAGCCCGCAATACCTCGATCACGCCTATGCCGACTATCTGCGCGGCATCTCCTCACGCGATCCCGCCTTGCTTCTGATGACCTTCTCCGCCATCGACGACACGCTTGCGCCGGCTGGGAAGCACACCGTGTTCATCTGGAGCCAGTACCATCCGTACGAGCTGGCAGGGGGCGTATCGTGGGACGATATCCGGGAGCGGGAGGCGGAGAGATTGATAGCAACCGCGAGCCGCTGGGCACCGAACCTGGCGACATCGATCACCGATTGCTACATCCAGACGCCGCTGGACATCGAGCGGAAACACGGCATGCTGCGGGGGAACGTGATGCACCTGGAGATGTCGTTCGATCAGATGTTCCTCTTCCGCCCGACGCCCGAACTGAGCGACTACACGACGCCGATCGAGAACCTGTTCCTCACCGGCGCAAGCACGCATCCGGGCGGCGGCATCTTCGGCGCAAGCGGCTACAACACCGCGCAGGTACTGCTGAAGCGTCGCTGGAAAAGATCGAGACGCGAGAAATGACCTCGATACGGACCGTTGAGCGGC
>CAZJYH010000364.1:0-5350 GCA_964549365.1 uncultured Alphaproteobacteria bacterium | reverse complement strand
GACCGTCTCGTTCGAGGACATCAATGGTGTCCGCTATACGTTCGCCGCGGGCGGACCGCAGATGTTCACCGGCGTCAAACTGGCCAACGGCTGCTGCGTCGACGCGGCGATCAAGCTCGGCCCGAACGGTTGCGTGGCGATTCGGTTCGCGGCCGCGGCCAACCCGTGTTGATCGACGATACACCGAGCCCTGACCGTTCACCGCGATCCCCGCGTGCGGCATCGGCACCCCGGCGTCGGGACATCCGACATGATCTCCCGACGCCGCGGATTCCAGACGTTCGTCGCGCGAACGCCGCTGCGGCTTGCGATCAACGCCTTCAGGAGATCCGCATGAACGATAGAAGTCGGCATCCGTGCCGGCGGCGCTGCCTGTCCTGCTCGGCGCCCGTCATGCCGATCAGGGCGTCGCGGAAACGGAGTTCATGGAGCCGGAGCGGGACGGAGCGGCCGCGATTGCCGGCCACGTGTTCAGTCCGGCGAGCAACTACTCGGAGCGGGTGCAACTCGGGGACATCACGGCCGGACCCTCCGGACGAAGTACTCCGGCGGCGATATGCGCTGTGGACGCATCAACTCACGGGACCGAAACACTCCATTTATTCAACGCAGTGACAAGCTGAGCGCGCCCGACGACCGCGCGTCCGTTCGCGGCGAACCGGGACCCATGCAGGGGGGCCTGTGTTCACCGGGTTCGGCACGCGCGTCGACGGTAGTTCCGGTGCATGCCGGACGAAGCGGGAGGTCGTACGCCCAGGCGACCGTCCGATCTCCAATCATCCCAATTGAGGAGTCACGAATGACCAAACGAAATGTTCTGCTCGCATTCCATCACCTTGCATTGGCCGCGTTGTTGCTGGGCATCGGCGCATGCAGCATGGAGCAGGGGGTCGCTCCGGCGACGAACCCGACGGTGACGCCCGGGGCCGCCGAAGGCAAAGGCGGCGTCCGCCTGATGGACCTCACACCGATCGACGACGAGGTGAAGGTGGCCGAATTCATTTCACCTCCGGAGGAATCCAGAGCCCCGCTCCCTGATCCGGACCGGCGCGTGCACGTCTGTTCGCCGTCCAGCAACGCCTCAGAGAATGTGACGTTGTGGCATCGCCACGCGCAGGCGTATTACTCCGAGTATCACGGCAGTGACGGACGGGACTGGGTGCACATATCGGGAGGGGCGGAGGCCTCGATCTACCGCACGATCTGAACGCAAGTCCGGCGATCGCGTGCAGCCGTGTGCGCAAGGTCGTCGGCGATCGAAGGCGGTGTATACCGCCTTCGATCCATTATTCACCCCAAACATCGATGACGGCGATGAAACGAGTTCCTCTGATCGCAGTGACATGCTTCCTGGTCGGCGCGATCGTGGCCGTCGTCGGCTCGCGGATGTTCGGCTGGGAGCCGACCTCAGGCACGCGGCGCGGGCTGCTCATGACCAACGCTTCGCAGATCGAGGGGCTGTACCGTCAGGTAAATCCGCAGGATTCGATCGCGGTGTTCCGATATGTGTATTCCCGACTTCCGGACTCGGTGACCGTGTATCCGTCCGAGAATTATTTCTACATGAAGTTCACGCTCGCCGGCCGACCGTATGATTGTGCCCTCATGTTGTTCCCGAACGACCGCAAGCAGGGGCTGGTGCGGTTCGGATACATCGAACGGTTGGAGGAGAGGGTTCGTGGTGCTCTGCTTCCGATGCGGGGGGGATGGGCAAACCTCGATCCCGGCAACGGCATGCACGTCGAGAAGGTGGATCGATTTCGATACCGTCTGACGTATGACGATAAATCGGTCCTCTTCACGCTGCATGTGGATTCCACCCTCAGACCGCGCAAGATCCTGTTGACGTCGGATGAAGAATACGTTGGACCGTCGTTCGACGAATCCGGACTGCAGTTCTTTTTGCTGTTCAATCGAGCGGAGAAGAAGTTGTACTGGGTCTTGAACGACGAGGCGTTCGTCCCCGAGGAATTCATCCCGTTCGGATCGGACGTCGTCATCGGCGTTCGAACGGGATTTGCCTTTTACAAGGACACCATCAACAAGCGGCACATTCTGATCGGCGTCGAGGGGTTCAACGTGATGCAGAACAACTGGTTCGACGGCCCGTTCGACCAGATGCCGGACAACTATGTCGAGGCCGGTCTGCTCTCGGTGAAACGCTATCTCGTTGCCGCGTACGGCATCGAGGAGAACCGGATCGACAGCTTCGGTGTCTTCGTGCGCACGCCCGGATCGCGCATCCCGGTTGCCCCGTATCGCGTGTATTTCGACACGGCCGCACTGCGGTTCGTGGACACCATCCGAGCGGCCGGCCTTTCGGGCTCGAAGTTCTATGCAGCCATCACGCAACAGCGGTACGATATCCCGCCTCAGTATCGAAGGAATGCCGAGCCCGGGTCGGGCCGTTACCTCGGCGCCATGCGAGCAACCGTCGCTGCTTCGGGGCAGGCCGTTGAGCGCGCGGCGGCTCGCCGCGAACGGTAGACGGGATATTTCCGGTCATCGCTCGAACAACATCGTGGCGATGCCCGTTGTCGGGGTGGAGCATTCCGCCGCTTCAGGGGAAATGCTCCCGACATGCGGCAGGTGAGAAATGACGATTGCGCTCCGGAGAGTGCGGCAATGCCGACGGTGTGGCCGATTGTAGCATTCATTCGGAAATACATTCACCCAAATACGGAGGAGATCATGAACGACGTAATGTTCACGCAACGCGTGCGGCGTGGATCGCCGGCGATGATTGCGACGGCGGTGCTGGCATTCGCCGTATGTGCCTGCGCATCGAATGTGGGCGTGGAGCCCGCTGCGCCGGCGTCGCGTGAGGCCGAGGCCGGCGGAAAGAGCGGCGTACGGCTGATGGATGTCACCCCGATCGAGGACGAGGGCTTCGAGGCGGAGGCCGTAGCGGCGGATCCCGAGCCGGACTATCAGTTCTACTACAAGGAGCTTCATGTGTTCAGTCCGCGGGCGAATTATTCGGAGCGGGTGTGGATCACCCATAATGCCACTCCAATCTTGTTCTCCCGGATGGAGGGGACCGACGGACACAACTGGGGACATTATCAGAGCGGCCCCAAGGCGTCGATTTACCACACGTACTGATGCGCTCCGTTCCGGCGTGTGTCGGCGTTTCGATGATGCACCGGTCAACCGATGGGATGGGCGCACGGCGAAACCACATATCGTTCAACAAAACAAGGAGGGTGGAATGAAACTCGTGCTAACCCGTGGGAGAGTTGTGTCGGTGCTGCTGTTTGCGGCGATCGTCTCGATCGCCGGAGGCTGCTCCGGCGACCATGGTGTGCAGACGGTTCCGACGTCGACGGCCGTCGGCACGGAGCACCCCGCCGAAAAGAACGGCGTGCGGATGCGTGACCTGAACGCCGAACCCGGCGGCGGCGCCCGTGCCGAGGGTGTGACGCCCGTGGCAGAGCGTCCGTATGCCGACAAAGTGCTGCATCAGTTCTCGCCGCCGTCGCAGGCCTCGCGTTATTTCGGCGTGACGCACCTGACGCACCAGCTGTTCTCGCAGTATGTGGAGAGCAACGGCATGGATTGGTGGTGGCACACGACCAGCGGTTCGGAGGCCTCGGTGTATGTGCAGCAGTGCTGCTGGTAGCGCGATCGCCGACGACCCGTAGGTCGGCGACGCCACGATGACGGCATATCATGCCCTGCAGGCTCGGTGCATGCAGGGCATGGTTGCGTTGAGCACGGCGATGAGCCCCAGAGCTCGGGGTGCCGCTACCCAGCCCCGTGATGTAACCAACGGGGCGATAGCGGGTATCTCACCTCACAGTCCACTCTTCCCATGACGCCGTCCGTCACGTGAGTCGTCAATGACGGCCGGCACCAATCAGGGCTTACGCATGAACACCATGGCATCCCGCATCCTGTTCATCGTGATCGGCCTCGTTGCGGCGAATGCCGCGGCGCACGGCCAGCCGGCGCATCACTACAACACCGTCCCATTCGACTCATTGAACCCGCGTCCGCCCGCCGCAGGTGAGCACTATTCGGCGCTGACCGGGTACGCCGCCCCCGACGGGCGGGAATATGCGCTGCTCGGCGGCTACTACGGAACACACATCATCGACGTCACGACAAAGCCGATCGTCGAGGTGGCGTTCATCCCCGGCCCACCCAACGGTTGGCGGGAGATGAAGACGCGCGGTGCGCTTGCGTATGTGGTCACCGAGGGGGGCGGGGGGGTGCAGATCATCGACCTCTCCCAACTCCCCGCCAAAGCCACGTTGATCCGCACCGACACGAGCGTCTTCCAGGCCGCTCACACGGTGACGCTGGAGGGGAAGTATCTCTACGTCAACGGCAGCTACGCCGCCGCCGGGGCGAACGGCGGAACGCTGATCTTCTCGCTGGACGATCCGCTGCACCCCGTGCTCGTCGGCAAATGGCCGCGTACCTACGTGCACGACTGCGCGGTGCGAAACGACACGCTCTACGCCGCCACGCTCGGCTCGCTGGATATCGTCTATCTCGGCGCCGACCGCACGCAGCCGCGGCTCGTCGCCTCGGTGGAGTATCCCGGCGCGGGAACGCACAACTGCGACATCACGGCCGACGGGCGCTATATCCTGACGTCGGACGAGATCAACTACACGCCGAAGACCCTCAAGGTATGGGATCGTGCGGACGTCGAGAGCATCTCGAAGGCGGCGGACTTCACCCCCGCGCCGGGGGAGGTGATCCACAACGTGCACGTGAACGGGAACCTGGCGTACGTGGCGTGGTACACCGCCGGCGCCCGCATCATCGACATCAGCCGGCCGGACGAACCGGCGGAGCTCGGATACTTCGATACGTATCCCGGAAGCGCGAGCAAGTTGGAGGGGAACTGGGAGGTGTATCCGTATCTGCCGAGCGGGAAGATTCTCGCGAGCGACATGACATCCGGGCTCTTCGTGTTCACATTCAACGGCGCGCGTCGCGGCAGCGTGCACGGCGTCGTGCGCGACGCGGAGACGAGCGTTCCGATCCGCGATGCCGTGATCACGTTCGATCAGTCGGGGCGGCGCATCGTCACCGACGAACAGGGGAGATACCGATACGCGGGTGCCGCCGACACGCTTGCGGCGACGGCGGCCGCGGTCGGGTTTGCCTCGCGCGTCGTGTCGCTGGAGCTGACCGAGGCGGGAACCGAACGCGACATCGTGCTCACACCGACATCTCCGCTTTGCACACTCCGCGCCCTGGACGCCGCCACGCAGACGCCGCTCCCGGCCTTCACGTATCGGATCTACGAGCGCTCGGCCGACGGCGTCAAGGCGCCGGAGAATCCGGTGCACTTCCGCGTCCCGGCCGATTCGACGGTCAATATCTACGTTGC